>DASQSC010000028.1:0-3714 GCA_035642555.1 Streptosporangiaceae bacterium
TGGCCCGCTTCGCCGCCCCGAACGAGCGCTGCGCCTTCGCTGGCAGCTCGTATGTCCACGGCCACCAGATCGCCCCCGAGAACTGCAGGAAATGCGCGTCGAACGGGCCGAATGCGAGTATCGGGTCGAGGTCGGCGGGCCGGGCGTCGTTCTGGTTGAGGATGGTGGCGGTCCCGTCGCTGACCGCGAGCGCCGAGTCACCCAGCGGCCCGTCGGTCGGTGACCGCAGCGCCTGGATCATCAGCCGCAGCCCGCCTGCCGCCATTTCCCGGCCGCTGGGCAGGACGAGAAACCGGCTGAAGCCGATCCGTTCAAGCTGCTCACGCAGGTCCGGCACCGGGAAGTCCGGCAGCAGCACCGTGACGTCGCTTGACACGTGCTCGCGCAGCAGCGCCGGATCGAAATGATCCTGGTGCATATGGGAGACATACAGGTAATCGGCCTGGCCGAGGCGGGCCCAGTCCAGCGAGCTATTGTCCGGGAAGGCGAACCACGAGCCGAAATATGCCGGATTGACCCATGGATCGCACAGGATGCGGCCGTATCGCGTCTCTATATGGAGGCCGGCATGCCCAAGAGACGTGATACGCATATTCACCCCCGAGTAACCCACCCGGGCGAGGCGCCGGGCGGGACCGCGCCCGAGTTATCACGGGCCAGGTGGTTGCCCCCGTTCCTTTCTGCACGCCTACCCGGATATGCACGTTCCCATACGTAGGGGCGGTCCCACGGCACGGTAAAAGCTGATTAAAATGACTTCCCCGGGTTCATCACCGCAATCCCGGTTAACCGGGAACCGGCGGGCCTGCCCGGAGGCTGACCCGCCCGCACACCCGCCGGGGCTAGTCCAGCGGGGGCAGGTCCTGGTCATCGTCCAGCACCGGGCCGAACGGGTCGCCGAGCCGGTCCAGCCTGCCCGCTACGTCGCGGAGGGTGACGGCGTCGGACCGCAGCTCCGGGTCGTCCAGTTCCTCCCAGGTGATCGGGGCCGAGACCGGCGCGCCCGGGGCGGCCCGCGGGCTGTACGGGGCGACCAGCGTCTTGTTCTTGGTGTTCTGGGTGTAGTCGAGCCGGGCCTGCCCGCCCCGCTCGCTCACGTCCCACTTCCAGCTCACCAGGTCGGGCACGACCGCCCCGACGGTCTTGGACAGCCGCTCCACCCAGGCCCGGGTCTGCTCGAACCCGGGACCGCGCCGGACCGGCACCCAGATCTGGATGCCCCGCCGCCCGGTGAGCTTGGGCTGGGCCCGCACTCCCAGGTGCCGCAGGGCGGTGCGGTGCAGCCGCGCCAGCACCAGCACGTCGTCCCAGGAGGTCTCCGTCCCCGGGTCGATGTCGATGAGCGCGTAGGTCGGCAGGTGCGGCTCGTCGGTCAGCGAGGTCCAGGCGTGCCACTCCAGTGCGCCGAAGTTGGCGGCCCACACCAGCGCCGCCGGCTCGTCCGCCACCAGGTACGTCGTGGTCTTGCCGCGGCCGGCTTCCGGGTCATCCCACCGCGGCACCCAGTCCGGCGCGTGGTCGGGAAGCTGCTTGTGCCAGAAGCCGGGGGAGTCGGCGCCGTCCGGGAACCGGTGCATGTTCAGTGCCCGGCCCTGCAGGTAGGGGAGCGCCACCGGGGCGATGCTGGCCGCGTACCGGATGAACTCGCGCTTGGTCACCGGCGGCTCGCCCGGCCGGGCGCCGAACAGCACCTTGTCCAGATTGGTCAGCCGGAGCCGGCGGCCGAACACCTGCCAGGTGCCGGAGGCGCCGAGCTCGTCCAGCGCCGCCAGCTCGTCCGCGCTGGCCGGGGGGACCTCCCGCCGCACCGCGACCGACGCCTGCGAGGGGGGCAGATCCGACCGCCAGATCCGGTCCGGGTCGGCCTTCACCTCCTCGTTGGTACGGCCGCTGAGTACCGAACGGGGATGGTCCTCCGGATCCCACCCTGGCTCGGCGAACTCGTCGTGCTTGTGGAGCAGGAGCCACTGCTCCTGGCGTGAGTCCTGCTGCTTGTTCCGCACCAGGATCAGGCGGCCGCGCAGCTTGTCGCCGTGCACGTCGGCATGGAAGTCGCCGCCGGCGACGGCGGCCGCCGGGTCGTCGGTGGCGTGTGGCTCCCAGGTGCCGCGGTCCCACACGATGACGTCGCCGCCGCCGTACTGGCCGGCCGGGATCACCCCCTCGAAGTTGAGGTACTCGATGGGGTGGTCCTCCACGTGGATGGCTGCCCGCCGGACGTCCGGGTCCAGCGTGGGGCCCCGGGGCACGGCCCAGCTCACCAGCACCCCGCCGATCTCGAACCGCAGGTCGTAATGCACCCGGCGGGCCCGGTGCCGCTGCACCACGAACCGGCGGGGACCCTCGCCAGCGCGCTGGGCCGCCTCGCCCGCCCGGGCCGCGTCGCCGGCCGGCTCCGGGGTGCGCCGGAAGTCACGCTTGCCCCGGTACGGCGAGAGCCGCTCGGCCGGTTCCGCCTCATCCCGTCGCTGCCGCCTGGCGGGCATGCTCGCGGCCTACTCGACCACGTCGGCGGCGGCGGGCCCGAACACCACCAGGTGATCCAGCACGCCGGCCGGGTCGCCGGACCAGTGCAGCGCCGCGAGCTGGCCGCGGCTGCGGCGGCCCATCCGCCAGCGGAAGGCCTCGAACCGGCTGGTGGTCAGCTGCAGCGCGGGTGCCGTTCCGGTGCCGTCCGCCGGGCCGGCCAGGAACTCGGCGTCCTCCACCACCACCCGCAGCGGGAGCGGCGGCCGCAGCGCGGCCAGCAACCGGCCCGCGGCGTGCCACACCGCGTCGCTGTCCCGCGCCCCGGGACGGCCGACGGCGCCGCGGATGTCCTGCTCGTGGCTGGCCAGGTCGATGACGCCGGGCCAGACCTGGAAGCCGGCGATCGCCTGCTCGAACGCGGGCGCGGCCGCCGCCCAGGCGGCCAGGATTCCCGGCAGGTCCCGGTCGGCGAACCGTGCCACCTGGGCCGCGGTCTGCTCCTCGGTGGGCACCCCGGTCAGCCGCCCGGCCTGCACGTCCTCAGCCGTCGCGGCCAGGTGCGCGAGCACATCCCGGACCGACCAGGCCGGGCAGGCCGGCACCGGGGCGGCCAGCTCCGCGGCGGCCAGCCCGGACACCAGCGACGTGATCCGCTGCCTGGTACCGGCGCACAGGCGGGCCAGGTCCGGCTCAGCGGTGCGCGCGGTCACGAACGCACTCTACCGAGCCGCCTGCCGGCGGCCGCGTGATCCGCCCGCCCCCCGGCTGCCGCTCCTGCCGCTCCTGCCGCTCCCGCCGCTCCCGCCGCTCCCGCCGCGCCGCTGCCTGCCGCCCCCGCCGCTCCCGCTGCGCCCGCGGCTCCCGCCGCGGCGGCCGCGGGCGGCGTCCGCGCTCTGGCGCAGCGCTTCCATCAGGTCCACCACGTTCGAGTCCGCTGGCGCGCCGCCTTCGGTGACGATCTCCTCGCCCCGGCGCTTGCGGTCGATCAGCTTGCTGAGCTGCTCCCGGTAGGTGTCGCGGTAGCTCTGCGGCCGCCACCGGGTGGTCATGGACTCGATGATCTGCTTGGCGATGTCGAGTTCCTGCCCGCGGGAGCGGATCTTTCCGGGCAGGCTGCCGATCACCTGCCGGGGATCGCGCACCTCGTCGGCGAAGAACATGGTCTCCAGCGCCAGCACATCGCCGTCCGGGCGCACCGCGACCAGGTGCTCCTTGCCGTGCATCACGAACGTGGCGATCCCGGCC
>DASQSC010000029.1:0-5059 GCA_035642555.1 Streptosporangiaceae bacterium
AGGTCCTCCGCGCACTCGGCCGCCACCCGGATCAGCGCCTCCCGCGTCTGCATGACCGCCACCGTGTGCTGGAACGCGTCCAGGTACAGGTTGAGATGGCCGCGGTGGGCGCCGCGCTGCAGCCACCGGGCGACCTCATCGGAATCGGCGGACGGCAGCTTGTGGTAGCCGATCTCCTGGGCCAGTTCGATGACGGTCGCCGGGCGGAGCCCGCCGTCCAGGTGATCGTGCAGCAGCACCTTGGGCGCGGCCCGGATCTCCTCCAGCGTCAGCGACATCCAGCCATTCTCCGTTACAGGCCAGGTTCACGAACACGGGGGTACGTGCCCGTCCGGCAGTCAGCCCGCCGACGGTCCCGGTCTTGCCCGCGTCCGCAGCGCCGGGTTCCTGCTTCGCTGGGACATGCCGCTGTGGTGCGGTCTTACCGTCCCTCCGCAGGCGTTTCGACTCTCCGCCCCACTGGCGGCGAGCATGAGCAGGTTGCGGGCCGCGTTTACATCTCCCGGCCGAGCACGAGGCCGCACGATCCGCAGTGGTAGATGCGCTTGGACCTTCACCCCTGTCATGCGCCCAGCATCACACCCCGGTCCGACAGTCACTGGGCGGCGGCTGACGACTCGCTGAAGAGGTACTTACGTTCCGGTCACCGGCGACGATCTGGCGACTCGATCCGGTCGATGACCAGGGCGGGCAGCGGCCCCGGCGGCTGGCCGACCTCGATCGCGCCCGCCAGCGCGGCCAGCGCCGGGCCGAACGTGGCCGCATCGCCGGTGCGCAGTTCGAGCAGCGGCTGCCCGGCCTCCACCTGCTCCCCCGGCTTGGCCAGGCACAGCACGCCGGCGGCCGGGTCCACGTCGTCCTCCTTCCGGGCCCGGCCCGCGCCCAGCCGCCAGGCGGCCACCCCCACCGCCCTGGCGTCGAGCCGGCGCAGCCAGCCGGACGCCGGAGCGGGGACCGGCCGGGCGTGCGCCGCCCGGGGCAGCGGCGCGTCCGGGTCACCACCCTGCGCGGCGATCATGGCCCGGTACCGTTCCAGCGCGCTGCCGTCGGCCAGCGCCGCCGCCGGATCGGCGGTCACGCCCGCCAGCCGGAGCATCTCGCTGGCCAGGGCCAGCACCACCTCAGCCAGGTCCGGCGGCCCCTTCCCGGCCAGGGCCGCGACCGCCTCCTCGACCTCGACCGCGTTGCCCACCGCCCGCCCTAGCGGCGTGTCCATCCGCGTGAGCAGCGCCGACGTGCGGACCCCGTGCTCGGCGCCGAGCGTCACCATGGTCTCCGCCAGCGTCCGGGCGCCGGCCTCGGCCGGCATGAACGCGCCGCTGCCGACCTTCACGTCCAGCACCAGCGCCGCCGTGCCCTCGGCGATCTTCTTGGACATGATCGAGCTCGCGATGAGCGGGATCGACTCCACCGTCCCGGTCACGTCCCGCAGCGCGTACAGCCGCCGGTCGGCGGGGGCCAGACCGGGGCCAGCCGCGCAGATCACGCAGCCGGCCTGGCGCAGCACCGTCATCATCTCGGCCGGCGGCAGCGCCGCCCGCCAGCCTGGTATCGACTCCAGCTTGTCGAGGGTGCCGCCGGTGTGACCCAGGCCCCGGCCCGACAGCTGGGGGACGGCCGCTCCGCACGCCGCCACCAGCGGGGCCAGCACCAGCGAGACCTTGTCGCCCACCCCGCCGGTCGAGTGCTTGTCCACCGTCGGCCTCCCGGCCGCCACCAGGTCCAGCCGCTCTCCCGACTCGACCATGGCCGCGGTCCAGGCGCGCAGTTCGGCCTGGTCGAGGCCGCGGAAATATACCGCCATGAGCAGGGCGGACATCTGCTCCTCGGCCACCTCGCCGCGCAGGTAGGCGGCGATCAGCCAGCGGATGGCCGCCTCGTCCAGCCGCCCGCCGTCGCGCTTGGCGCGGATCAGGTCCACCGCCGCCGGCGCCGGCCCGCCGTCAGTACTCGCTCGCCCCCGCTCAGTGCCGGCTCGGGGGGACGACCCCCCCACACCCCCCCGCTCAGTCACCCGGATCCTCAGCCGCCGGCAGGTCGGCGGCGGTGAACGGCGAGGGCAGCAGCCGGCGCAGTTCGACGGGCCCGCCGTCGGTGTCGATCAGCAGCGCGGGGCCGCCCGCTTCCAGCAACAGCTGCCGGCACCGCCCGCACGGCAGCAGCCGGCGCCCGTCCGCCGCCAGCACGCTGACCGCCGTCAGCGCCCCGCCGCCGCCCGCGTGCAGCGCCGACACCAGCCCGCACTCGGCGCACAGGGTCAGCCCGTAGGAGGCGTTCTCGACGTTGCAGCCGGTCACGATCCGGCTGTCACCGGCTAGCCCGGCGGCCCCCACCTGAAGTCCCGAATACGGAGCGTGTGCCCGCTCCGCCGCCGCGGCGGCGGCGGCCCGCAACCGCGCCCAGTCGATCACCACGCCTGACCTCCCAGTGCCGGGTGTCACGCCGGTCTCCAGCCCGCTGCCAGCCAGCTTCCCTGGCCAGGCTGCCGGGATCAAGTTCCGGCAGCAGTGGTTCCGGCTGGTTGCGATTTGGCAACGGCATGACGGCCAGGGCGCCGAGCTTCTTCCCAGGCGGCAGGCACTCCTCTACCCTGCGGACAGCCCAGAGCGAGCGGATCACGATTTGTCGCTCACGTCGCTGGGTGACCTGATTGTGTCAGTTGCCGGGGGCGGGGCGGCTCCACGGCTACCTGAGGGGGTATTTCGTGAGACAGTCCGTTCGCGCGGCCGCCGCGATCAGCGTGCTGGCGCTGCTGGCTGCGGGTTGCGGCACCAAGTCAGCCGCTGGCGGCGGGGCGTCAAGCTCGGCGTCACCCAAATCCGGCGCGTCCGCGTTTACCGCCTGCATGGTCACGGACACCGGCGGGATCGACGACCGTTCCTTCAACGCCTCCTCGTGGCAGGGCGTGCAGGAGGCCGAGGGCAACGGCATCACCGGCAAGTACCTGCAGTCCACCTCGCAGAGTGACTACACGCCCAACATCAACCAGTTCGTCGGCCAGAAGTGCGGGATCATCGTCACCGTCGGCTTCCTGATGGGCGACGCCACGCAGACGGCGGCCAAGGCGAACAAGAGCCAGAAGTTCGCGATCGTGGACTTCACCTACCCGAAGCCGTTGAAGAACGTGGACGCGCTGCTGTTCAACACGGTGCAGGACGGGTTCCTGGGCGGGTACCTGGCCGCCGGCATGTCCAAGACCCACAAGGTGGCCACGTTCGGCGGCCAGAAGCTGCCCACCGTCACCATCTATATGGACGGGTTCTGGGACGGCGTCCAGTACTACAACGCCAAGCACCACACCAGCGTCAAAGTGCTCGGCTGGAACGAGAAGACCCAGAACGGCAACTTCACCGGTGACTTCACCAACCAGAGCAAGGGCCAGCAGCTCACCCAGACCTTCATCTCCGAGGGCGCGGACATCGTCTTCCCGGTGGCCGGAAACGTCGGGCTCGGCGCGGCCAAGGCCGTCCAGCAGGCCGACCAGAGCGGCCAGAACGTCAACATGCTGTGGGTGGACACCGATGGCTGCGTGAGCGCGCCGCAGTACTGCAAGTACTTCATCTCCAGCGTCACCAAGGGGATCCAGACCGCGGTCAAGTCGGCGGTCACCACCGCCCACAATGGCTCGTTCAAGGGCGGCAACTATGTCGGGACCCTGTCCAACGGCGGCGTCGGGCTGGCGCCGTTCCACGACTTCACCAGCAAGGTCCCGGCCTCGCTCAAGAACGAGCTGAACCAGGTCAAGACGGGTATCGAGAACGGCAGCATCAAGACCGCGACGAAGAGCCCGGTCTAGCATGCGCCGGGCATAGCCTTGACCCGATGCCGCGCTGGCCGGCCCGGTCCCGGGCCGGCCAGCGCGCTCCCGGAAAGGGCCGCCGGTGAAGCTTGAGCTCAGGGGGATCACGAAGCGCTTCGGCAGCCTGGTGGCGAACGACCACATCGACCTGACCGTGGAGCCGGGCCAGATCCACGCGCTGCTGGGCGAGAACGGCGCCGGCAAGACCACGCTGATGAACGTCCTGTACGGGCTGACCCGCCCGGACGAGGGCGAGATCCTGCTGGACGGCAAGGCCCGCGAGTTCCGCTCGCCCGCTGACGCGATCGGCGCCGGCATCGGCATGGTGCACCAGCACTTCATGCTGGTGCCGGTGTTCACGGTCGCCGAGAACGTCACCCTGGGGGTGGAGCGGACCCGCTGGCTCGGGCTGCTCGACCGCCGCCGCGCCCGCCGCGAGGTCCGGGAACTGTCGCAGCGGTTCGGGCTCAACGTGAACCCGGACGCCTATGTGGAGAACCTGCCGGTCGGGGTGCAACAGCGGGTCGAGATCATCAAGGCGCTGCTGCGGGAGGCGAACGCCCTCATCCTCGACGAGCCGACCGCCGTGCTCACACCCGGCGAGACCGAGGACCTGTTCCGGATCATGCGCGAGCTCAAGGCGGGCGGGCGCTCGATCATCTTCATCTCGCACAAGCTGCGGGAGGTCCAGGCCATCGCGGACACGATCACGGTCATCCGGCGGGGATCCGTGGTCGGCCAGCGCCCGCCCACCGCCACCGGGTCCGAGCTCGCGTCGCTGATGGTGGGCCGGCCGGTGGAGCTGCGGGTGCGCAAGGAACCCGCCCGGCCCGGCGCGGTGGTGCTCGACGCGGACGGCCTCACCGTGCCCGACGATCAGGGGAACCCGGCCGTGACGGACCTGTCGCTGCAGGTGCACGCGGGCGAGATCGTCGGGATCGCGGGCGTGCAGGGGAACGGCCAGACCGAGCTGTGCGAGGCGCTGGTCGGGCTGCGGCCGGTGGGCGCGGGCCGGCTGCGCCTGGACGGAGATGACATCAGCCGCCAGACGACCAGGCAGCGGCTGGCCGGCGGCATGGGCTACATCCCCGAGGACCGGACCGAGGACGGCCTGGTCGGCGACTTCCCGGTGGCCGACAACATCATCCTCGACGTCTACCACCGGGCACCGTTCGCCCGCGGCATCGCGCTCGACCTGGGACAGGTCGACAGCACCGCCGTCAGCCGGGCCTCCGAGTTCGACATCCGCACCACCTCGGT
>DASQSC010000030.1:0-4261 GCA_035642555.1 Streptosporangiaceae bacterium
TCGTCATCGGCCCGGCCGTGGTCCCGGCCGGCACCGACCTGGGCTCTGGTGCGGCGCTGCAACTGGTGGTGACCGACATCGAGCAGGCCCGCGCGGAGCTGGCCGGGCGGGGAGTCGCGGTGTCGGAGGTCCAGGTCCTGGACCCGCGGGACGGCGGCAAGTTCGTCCACTTCACCGACCCCGACGGCAACAACTGGGCGGTCCAGGAGGTCCGCGAGCGGATCGGGGCGCCGCTCAGCTAGCGGCGTTCCGGCGGAAGCAGGCGACCTGCCGGGCGGTCGCGAAGTCACCGACGCCGGAGCGAGGCGCGATCACATTTTCGCCCCGGCCGCCGGATGGATCCGCCCGGGAACGGGTGAGCCCAGCCGCCGGGGCCGGGCCGGGCTGGCCCTAACCGCCCGGGAAGACGCGTTCCGCCTGGAAGACGGGGGTTCCGCCGAGCACCGTCGCCAGCACCCGGATGTCGCTGATCTGGTCCGGGCCGGAGGTCAGCGGGCTGCGGTCCAGCACCACGAAGTCCGCCGCCTTGCCCGGCTCCAGCGTGCCGACCTCGTCCTCCCGGTGCAGGGCGAACGCGGCCTGGCTGGTGTACATGGCCAGCGCGTCGGCGGCGCTGACCCGCTCGGCCGGCCCCAGCACCCGGCCCGCGCCGGTGCGCCGCAGGATCGCGTCCCTGATGCCGACCAGCGGGTCGGCGGTGATGACCGGGGCATCGGACGATCCGGCCACGGTGACGCCCGCCTCGCGCCAGGACCGGAAGGCGTAGAGCTGGTCGGCGCGGTCCCCGAAGGCCTCGGCGAACCCGTCGCCCAGGGCCGACATGAACCCTGGCTGGCTCACGACCGGGATCGCCAGCTCCGCGGCCCGGGCCGCCAGCGGCGGGTACAGGGCGCCGCCGTGCTCGATCCGGTGCCGGCGCCGGTTGCCGGGGGCGCGCGCCAGCACCGTCGCGTAGGCGTCGATGACGGCCTCGATGGCCCGGTCCCCCTGGGCGTGGATGCAGACCTGGAAACCCTGGGCATCGAGGTCACGCACCATCCCGGTCAGCTCGTCCGGATCGAAGAACAGGATCCCGGAGCCGTGCGGCGGGACCGGGTAGGTGCCGTGGATGGCGGCGGTCCGGCTGCTCATCCCGCCGTCCGCCCAGATCTTCACCGCCTCGGCCGCCAGCCGGTCCGAATGGCGCCCCCGCAGGCCGGATCCGGCGAGCCAGTCGAGCTGGTCGTGCACCACCAGCCCGTACACCCGCAGCCCGAGCGCGCCCGCGTCGTCGGCCTCGGCGAAGGCGGTCAGCGTGTCGCGCCGCATGTCGGCGTCGGCTGCCGTGGTGACGCCGAGCGCCGTGAGGTGCCGGCCGGCCGACTCAACCAGCCTGGTGCGCCCGGCGGGGTCCAGCCGGCTGAGGTCCGCCCGGAAATTGCGCTCGAACAGCCCGAACAACGGCCGCTCGAACACCACGCCGGTGAGCCGGCCCTGCTCGTCGCGGCCGAGCGCGCCGCCGGGCGGGTCCGGCTGGCCGTCGCTGAACCCGGCCTCGGCCAGGGCGGCCGAGTTGAGCGCGCCCGCGTGCAGCGACGCGTGGTAGACCACGGCCGGCCGGTCCGGCACGGCCGCGTCGAGGTCGGCGCGGGTGGGGTGCCTGCCCTCGCGGAGCTTGTACTCCGCGTACCCGCTGCCGGTCACCCAGGAGCCGGCCGGGGTCCGGCCCGCCTCCTCCCGCAGCCGCGCCTGGATCGCCGGGATGTCGGGGGCCGCGGGCTGGCTGCAATCGGCGCGGGCCGCCAGGTACCCGATGTCGGCTACGTGGCAGTGCGCGTCGATCAGCCCGGGGATGACGGTCGCCCCGTCCAGCCGGGCCACCTCCGCGCCCGGGCCCGCCATCGCGCGGATCGCAGCGGCCGGCCCGGCCGCGGCCACCCGGCCATCGGTGACCAGCATGCTCGCGGCCGCCCCGGCGCCCGGGGCCATCGTGATGATGTCCGCATCCTCGATGATCAGATCCATTCAGCCCTCCGCGTCGATCGGGTACCTGGCGGTGCGTAGAGTCACCCTGATTCCGATGATGCCGACCGGGGAAGCAATCGTGCGAGCAGTCGTGCAACGGGTAACCCAGGCCAGCGTGACCGTCGGTGATCAGGTGGTGGGGGCCATCGGCGAGCCGGGCCTGCTCGTGCTGGCCGGTGTCACCCACGACGACACGCCGGCCGGGGCCGCGAAGCTGGCCGCCAAGCTGTGGGGGCTGCGCATCCTGGCCGGCGAGAAGTCCTGCTCCGACCTGGCCGCGCCGCTGCTGGTCGTCAGCCAGTTCACGCTCTACGCCGACACCCGCAAGGGCCGCCGCCCGACCTGGCAGGCCGCCGCCCCGGGCCCGGTCGCGCAGCCGCTGATCGGCAGCCTGGTCGCATCCCTGCGCGCGCTCGGCGCCCGGGTGGAAACCGGCGCCTTCGGGGCGGACATGAAGGTCAGCCTCGTCAATGACGGCCCGGTCACCATCCTGCTGGAGATATGAGCCGCCGCGCCCGGCCCGGCAGCCATTGCCAGGCCCCGGCCGGATAAGCAACACTCGGGCGTGACCGGTCCATTGATCAACGGGTTTCCGACGGGGGATGACCATGGCTGACGCGGATCTCGTGCTTGAGGGAGGCGGCGTCAAGGGCGCCGCGCTGGTGGGCGCCATCACCGCCCTGACCTCGGCCGCCGAGCCCTACACCTGTCACCGCGTGGCCGGCACCTCAGCCGGGGCCATCGTGGCGTCGATGCTGGCGGCCGGGTACAGCGCCGAAGAATTGCGCACCATCATGACCGAACTCGACTTCTCGCAGTTCGAGGACAATCCCGGGATCTTCGCCCGGCATTTCCGGGAAATCGGCGAAGGGCTCGGCCTCATCCTGCACGAAGGGCTCTTCGAGGGCCGCTTCCTGCACGACTGGATCCAGCGGATCCTGGCCGCCAGGGACGTGCGCACCTGGGGTGACCTGCGTGACGATGACCCGGGCAGCTCGCTGCCCCCGGAGCAGCGCTACAAGCTGGTCGTGATCGTCTCCGACGTGTCACGCGGCCGGATGCTGCGGCTCCCCTGGGACTACCGGGCCCTGCTGGGCGTCGACCCCGATACCCAGCCGGTAGCGGACGCGGTGAGAGCGTCGGCAGGCATCCCGTTCTTCTTCCGGCCGTTCCGCCTGGCCTGCAGCCCCGACGTCAGCCACGGCAAGGGCGAGATCCTGGCCACCGACGGCGGCATGCTCTCCAACTTCCCGGTCAGCATCTTCGACCGCACCGACGGCAAGCCGCCCCGGTGGCCCACGTTCGGCGTGAAGCTGTCGGCCCGGCTCTCGCTCGCCCATGCCGCCTGGGACCAGAACGCCGACTCGATCCAGCTGGCCAAGTCGCTGCTGGCCACCATGCAGCGGGCGCACGACCAGGTGTTCGTCGACCAGCCGTCGGTGGCATCCCGGACCATCTTCGTGGACGCGACGGGCTACAACGCGACCGACTTCCACCTCACGCTGGCGGACAAGCAGAAGCTGTTCGACCACGGGCAGGCAGCCGGGAAGAAGTTCCTCGGCAAGTGGAACTGGGTCAAGTGGCAGCAGGGCGATTACACGACCCTCCGGTGAGCAGCCCGGCGAGCCGGCCAGCGCCGGGCCCGCCGCTGGCTACCTGATCTGGAACGAGGCGAGCCCTTCCGGCTGCTCGGGCCGCACGGCGACCTCGGTCACGACCGCCCCCGGCGGGCCGTGGTGCGCCCAGTCCACCAGCCGGCCGGCAGCCTCGGGCGCTCCTTCGACCACCGCCTCGACCCGGCCGTCGGGCATGTTGCGCACCCAGCCGCTCACCCCGCTGCGCAACGCCGCCTGCTGGCAGGCGTACCGGAAGCTAACGCCCTGCACGCGGCCGGAGATCAGCAGCCGGTACCGGATCACGCCCCCACTCAGGTTGTCTCCAGCTCGCGCTTGAGGCGCGCCAGGGTCGTGCGCATGCCTTCGGCGTTGATCTCCGGCCGGGAGTTCGCCGCCGGCCCGGTGAAGATGCGGCCGAGCAGATGGCTGCCCCGGCCGCGCCGGTCCTGCCAGTGCTCGGTGACCTCGGTGCCGCCGGGCACCGCCGCCAGCCGGTACGTCCACCGGGACACCGGCATCCCGAACGTCGTGACGTCGAAACCGAACTCCGCGCCGGGACGGGCGGCCACCACCCGGCAGGTGGTGAACCAGACGAACGGGCCGCGCCGGTTCAGTCCCACGAACCGGGCGGGCGCGCCGTC
>DASQSC010000031.1:0-2128 GCA_035642555.1 Streptosporangiaceae bacterium
ACCAGGTACTCCGCCACCGCCTCGGCAGTGATCGGCGCGAGCAGCACCCCGGCCCGGAAATGGCCGGTGGCCAGCACCAGGCCGGGCAGGCCGGACGGGCCCAGCACCGGGGCGTTGTCGGGGGTTCCCGGACGCAGGCCCGCGCAGGCCTCCGCGAACCCGAACTCGGTGATCGCCGGGATCAGGGTGCGGGCATCCCGCAGCAGCTCCCACACGCCGCCAGCGGTGACCCGGGTATCCGCGCCCATCTCTTCCTGGGTGGCGCCGATCACCAGCTCGGAATCCAGCCGCGGCACGAGGTAGACCGAGCGGCCGCGGACGACGCCGCGCACCGAGCGGCTCAGCTGGCCGGCCTGCGGGCCCGCCCGCAGGCGCAGGATCTGGCCCTTGACCGGTCGCACCGGCGGCACGGCGGCGGGAGGCAGCCCGGCCAGGCCCGCCGATTCCCAGCCGGCCGCGAGCACCACCCAGTCGGCCGCGACCTCGGTCCCGTCGGCCAGCCGCACGCCAGCGGCTCTCCCGCTGGCGGAAGGCACCGTGGCGGCTCTGCCGGCCTCGCCGCCGGTGACGATCACCTCGGCGGCCGGCTGCCGTAGCGTGGTCACCCCGGCCAGGCCAGCGGCTGCGAGCAGCGCCCCGACCAGCCGCCGCGGGTCCACCGACCCGTCCCCGGCGGTCAGCAGGCCGCCGCGCACCGCCGGGTCAAGCAGCGGCTCGGCCGCCCGGCACTCCCGGGCCGTCAGCCGCTGCGCGGCCACTCCGAACGCTTCCTGCAGCGCCTGGACCTCGCCGATAACCGCCATGTCATCGGCGTCGTAGCCGACCTGCATGGTCCCGTCCTGGCGGAACCCGGTGGGCTCCCCGGTCAGCCGGGTCAGCTCGGCCGCGAAATCCGGGTACCGGCGCAGCGACTCGATACCCAGCCGGAGCAGGTCCTTCTCCGCATAGGCGGCCTCGGTGACCGGCGTCAGCATGCCCGCAGCTGCCCGGGTCGCCCCGTTCCCCGGCGCCGGGTCGATCACCGTGACCGCCAGCCCCCGCTGCGCGGCCCGCCAGGCCACGCTGAGGCCGATCACCCCGCCGCCGATTACCACTGCCGACGTCACTGGCCGCTCCCTTCGCCGGCATGATCCGGATCAGGTTCGGGCGGTCGGAGGCTGTCAGCCTCCCTCTCAGTCCGGTCCGCACCGGGCTCCCGCGCGTCTGCTAGGTCCTACTCTAAGTGCCGATGAGTGCGGAGCGGGTGGTGATAGCCGGCGGGGGACTGGCCGGCCTGCGGACGGCGGAGGAACTGCGCGGCAACGGCTACACCGGAGCCATCACGATGCTGGGCGCCGAGTCCCGCCCGCCCTACGACCGCCCGCCGCTGACCAAGAAGCTCATGCGGGGCGAGCTGGACGACACCTCGCTGGCAGCAGACTTCTCCGCGCTCGGGGTGACGGCGAGGCTGGGAGAGCCCGCCAAGGAACTCACCGGCGATGTGGTCCGCACCGGCCACGAGGAATACCCGTTCGATAACGTCGTCGTCGCCACCGGTGCGGAACCGATCCGGCTGCCGGGCAGCGGAAGCCAGCGGGTGCTGCGCACCCTCGATGAGGCGCTGGAGCTGCGGGCGGCGCTGCGGCCCGGCACCAGGCTGGCCGTCATCGGCGCGGGGTGGATCGGTGCCGAGCTGGCCACCGCCGCGGTCGCGCGGGGCTGCCGGGTCACCGTGGTGGAGGCGGCGCAGGCGCCGCTGGCGGGGGCGCTCGGGGTGACCGCGGGCCGGACGACCATCGGCTGGTATCAGGCGGCAGGCGTTGACCTGCGGCTGGGCCAGCCGGTGAGCTCCGTCGAACCGGGCGGGCTGGCGCTGCCCGGCGGGGGCTGGCTGGCCGCCGACGAGATCGTCACCGCGGTGGGGGTGCGCCCGCGCACCGGCTGGCTGGCCGGCTCCGGCCTGGCCCTCGACAATGGCGTGGTCACCGACGCCGGGCTGCGCGCTTCCCTGCCCGGGGTGTTCGCGGCCGGGGACTGCGCGGCGTTCGCCTCCCGCCGCTACGGGCGCCGGCTGCGGGTCGAGCACTGGGATAACGCGCTGCACGCGCCGTCCGTCGTGGCCGCCAACATTCTCGGCGGAACGGAGGAG
>DASQSC010000032.1:0-5069 GCA_035642555.1 Streptosporangiaceae bacterium
GGCGAAGGTTTCACCCGGAGCTTGTCGTCCAGCTTGACCACGGTGATCCGGCGGCCGTTGACCAGCCGCAGGTGCACATCAGCCAGCCCCGGGTGGCCGCGCAGGACTTCCTGCAGCCGTTCCACCACGGGCGGCACGCACCGGCCCACCGGCATCGACACCACGAAAGGGCCGCTGCCGTTCTCCGACAGGTCGGGAACGCTCACCTCCAGCGCGATCAGCTTGGGTGAGTCGTCGCGCCGGTCGAGGCGGCCCTTTACGAACACGATCACGTCGTCGGCGATCCTGGTCGAGCACTCGGCGTAGGTGCTGGGAAAGAACAGCACCTCCATCGCGCCTGCAAGGTCCTCCAGCGTGGCAGCGGCCCACGGCTTGCCCTCCCGGGTGACCTTGCGCTGCACGCCGGACAGGATGCCCCCGACGGCGACCGGCTGCCCGTCGCGGCCGCCCCTGCCGCCCCGCTCGTTCTCGTCCGCGACCGTGCTCAGCAGTTGCGCGACCGTGCAGTCCGTCGCTGCCGCCAGGATGTGTTCCACGCCGAGCAGCGGATGATCGGATACATAAAGCCCGAGCATCTCCCGTTCGAAAGCAAGCAAGGTCGACTTGTCCCACTCCCCGGCCGGAACCGGGACCTCGAACGACGCCTCGGCCTCGGTGTCGGTCCCGAACAGCGAGTCCTGGCCGATCGCCTCGTTCCGCTTCACGTCGATCACGGTGTCGATGGCCTGCTCGTGGATGAGCACCAGGCCCTTGCGGGGATGCCCGAGCGAGTCGAACGCGCCGGCCTTGACCAGCGACTCGATGACCCGCTTGTTGCACACGTTGACCGGCACCTTGCGGAGGAAGTCGGCGAAGCTGGTGAACGCGCCCTTGCCGGCGCGGGTCTCGATGATCGCCTCGACCACGTGGGTCCCGACGTTGCGGACCGCGGCCAGGCCGAACCGGACGTCGTCCCCGACCGGGGTGAACATCGCCGCCGAGGCGTTCACGTCCGGCGGCAGCACCGTGATCCCCATCCGGCGGCACTCGTTCAGGTACAGCGCGCTCTTGTCCTTGTCCCCGGACACCGAGGTGAGCAGCGCCGCCATGTACTCGGCCGGGTAGTTGGCCTTCAGGTAGGCGGTCCAGTACCCGACCATCGCGTAGCAGGCGGCGTGCGCCCGGTTGAACGCGTAGTCGGAGAACGGGACCAGGACGTCCCAGATCGTCTTGATCGCGCCGTCGGAGTAGCCGTTCGCCTTCATGCCGGCCGCGAACGGCTCGAACTCCTTGTCCAGGATCTCCTTCTTCTTCTTGCCCATGGCCTTGCGGAGCAGGTCCGCCTTGCCGGGCGTGTAGCCGGCCAGCTTCTGGGCGATCGCCAGCACCTGCTCCTGGTAGACGATCAGCCCGAAGGTGTCGTCAAGCACCTCCGCCAGCGGCTCGGCCAGCTCCTGGTGGATGGGGACCACCGGCTTCCGGCCGGTCTTGCGGTCGGCGTAGTCGTTGTGCGCGTTGGCGCCCATCGGGCCGGGCCGGTACAGGGCGTTGACCGCCACGATGTCCTCGAACCGGTCCGCCCGCATAGAGCGCAGCAGCGCCCGCATCGGCCCGCCGTCGAGCTGGAACACGCCGAGCGTGTCGCCGCGGGCGAGCAGCTCATAGGTGGGCTTGTCGTCCAGCGGCAGCAAGTCCAGGTCGATGTCCTGGCCCCGGTTGGCCTTGACGCCCCGCACCGCGTCGTCCAGCACGGTCAGGTTGCGCAGGCCCACGAAGTCCATCTTGAGCAGGCCCAGCTCCTCGCAGGCCGGGTAGTCGAACTGGGTGATGATCGCCCCGTCCGCCTGCCGCCGCCAGACCGGGATGTGGTCGATGATCGGCTCGCGGCTCATGATCACTCCGGCCGCATGCACGCCCGCCTGCCGGATCAGCCCCTCCAGCCCCCGCGCGGTGTCCAGGACCTGCTTGACCTCGGGCTCGGCCTCGTAGAGGGAACGGATCTCGCCCGCCTCCCCGTAGCGGGGATGCTCGGTGTCGAAGAGGCCGGCCAGCGGGATGTCCTTGCCCATCACCGGCGGCGGAAAGGCCTTGGTGATCCGGTCGCCGAGGGCGTAGGGGAAGCCGAGCACCCTGGTCGCGTCCTTGACCGCGGCCTTGGCCTTGATGGTGCCGTAGGTGATGATCTGGGCCACCCGGTCGTCGCCGTACTTCTCGGTCACGTACCGGATGACGTCGCCGCGCCGGCGCTCGTCGAAGTCCACATCGATATCGGGCATGGACACGCGCTCGGGGTTGAGGAACCGCTCGAACACCAGCCCGTGCGCGATCGGGTCCAGGTCGGTGATCCCGAGCGCGTACGCCACGATGCAGCCAGCGGCCGATCCGCGGCCAGGGCCGACCTTGATCCCGTTGTTCTTGGCCCACATGATGAAGTCCGCGACGACCAGGAAGTACGAGCAGAAGCCCTTCTGCTCGATGATCCCCATCTCGTACTCGGCCTGGCTCCGGTGCCGGTCGCTGTAACCGTCCGGGTAGCGGCGGTCCATCCCCCGCCAGACTTCCTTGCGCAGCCAGCTCTCCTCGGTCTCCCCGGCCGGCATGTCGAACTGCGGCATCAGGTTGCGCGGCGTGAAGCTGACGTCGGCCCGCTCGGCGATGAGCAGGGTGTTGTCGCACCCGGCCTGCCAGTCGGGGTCGGTGCTGGCCTGCCGCATCTCCTGCGCGGTCTTGAGGTAGTAGCCGCCGCCCTCGAGCCGGAACCGGGCCGGGTCGGCGAGGTTGGAGCCGGTCTGCACGCACAGCAGCACCTCGTGCGCCGTGCTGTCCCCCGGCAGCGTGTAGTGAGAGTCGTTGGTGACCAGGAACGGCAGCGACAGCTTCCCGGCGACCTGGCGCAGCCCGGGCGCGACCCGCCGCTCGATCGGCAGGCCGTGGTCCATGAGCTCGACGTAGAAGTTGCCAGGGCCGAAGATGTCCCGGTAGTCGGCGGCCGCCTGCAGCGCCTCACGTTCCTGGCCCAGCCGCAGCCGGGTCTGCACCTCGCCGGACGGGCAGCCGGTGGTGGCGATGATCCCCTTGGCGTGCGCCGCCAGCAGCTCCCGGTCCATCCGCGGCTGCCGCAGGTAGCCCTCCAGCGAGGCCAGCGACGACAGCCGGAACAGGTTGTGCATGCCTTCGGTGGTCTCGGCCAGCAGCGTCATGTGGGTGTAGGCGCCGCCGCCGGACACGTCGTCGTCCTTCTGCGCCGGGGTCCCCCACCGGACCGGCTGCCGGTGCCGCCGGTGCTCGGGCGCGACGTAGGCCTCGATGCCGATGATCGGCTTCACGCCGGCGGTCCTGGCCTTGGCCCAGAAGTCGTAGGCGCCGTACAGGTTGCCGTGGTCGGTCATGGCGACCGCCGGCATGCCGGTCCGCTCGCACTGAGCGAACAGGTCCTTCAGCCGGGCGGCGCCGTCCAGCATCGAGTACTCGGTGTGGACGTGCAGGTGCACGAAACCGCCGTCGCCCCTGGAACCCGCCGCCGTCACGAGCAAACCTCCTTCGGGCAGGCGCCAGCCAGGCGCAAGTCAACCGGGGCCGGGGGAAGCGGCCGGCACGGGTGCCCGCTCACGATGACCCGCGACGGGCGCGGTACCAGCCCGGCTCACTGAGCCTATCCGGGCTCACTGACAGCCCGCGCGAAGGCGCGCCGATGCCCGGAAAGTCGCCAATGCGGCCCGGCTAGCAGGGCTCAGGCCTCGGCGCGGAGTACGTCCAGGGCCTGGCGGAGGTCAGCGGGGTAGTCGCTGGTGAACTCGACCCGGCGGCCGTCGGCCGGGTGGGCGAAGGCCAGCCGGACCGCGTGCAGCCACTGCCGGGTCAGGCCGAGCCGGGCTGCCAGCGTCATGTCCGCCCCGTACAGCCGGTCGCCCACGCAGGGGTGGCGGACCGCCGCCATGTGCACCCGGATCTGGTGGGTGCGCCCGGTCTCCAGGCCGATCTCCACCAGGCTGGCCGCCCGGAACGCCTCCAGCGTGTCGTAATGGGTCACGGCCGGGCGGCCGCCGGCCACCACGGCGAACCTGCCGTCGCCGGCCGGGTGGCGGGCGACGGGCGCGTCGATGGTGCCCCGGAGCGGGTCGGGATGGCCCTGCACCAGGGCGTGGTAGCGCTTGTCCACCTGCCGCTCCCGGAACGCGCGCTTGAGCGCCGAGTAGGCGGGCTCGCTCTTGGCGACCACCATCAGCCCGGTGGTGTTGGCATCCAGCCGGTGGACGATGCCCTGCCGCTCGGCCGCGCCGCTGGTGGCGACCGTGTGGCCGGCGGCAAGCAGCCCCTCAAGCACGGTGGGGCCGGTCCAGCCCGGGGTCGGGTGCGCGGCCACCCCGGCGGGCTTGCCGACCACGACGATGTCGGTGTCCTCGTAGACGATGGCGAGCCCTGGCACCGGCCGCGGCTGCGGCGCCGTCTGGGCCGGCGGCGGCGGCAGGGTGACGTCCAGCCATTCGCCTGCCGGCACCCGGTCGGACTTCCCGGCGGGCCGCCCGGCGAGCAGCACCCGGCCGTCGGCGATGAGGTCCGCGGCCGCCGTCCGGGACAGCCCGAACATGCGCGACAGCGCGGCGTCCAGCCGCTCGCCGTCCAGGCCCTCCGGCACGGGGACGCGCCGCTGGGTGCCGGCCGTCACCCCGGGCCTTCTCTGGCCCGCCTGCCGGACCCCTCGCCGTCCCGGTGGTGGTTCTCGGCCCCGCCCCGCTGGTGGTTCTCCACCGCGTCGCGCTGGCGGTTCTCCGTTCCGCCGCCCCGCCGGCCGCTCCCGCCGTGGCCGCCCCGCCGGCCGCTCCCGCCGTGGCCGTCCCGGCTGCCGTCCAGCCGGATGCCACGGGTCGCCAGCAGGACCGCCAGCACCCCGCCGCACACGATCGCCGAGTCGGCCAGGTTGAACACCGGCCAGTGCGGCAGCTGGATCCAGTCGACCACGTCACCTCGCAGCGTCCCGGGTGAGCGCAGCAGCCGGTCGGTGAGGTTGCCGGTCGCGCCGCCGAGCAGCAGCCCCAGCGTCACCGCCCAGGGCGCGCTGCCAAGCCGCCGGGAGGTGCGCACGATAAAGA
>DASQSC010000033.1:0-2908 GCA_035642555.1 Streptosporangiaceae bacterium
GTGATCGCCGCCAAGGCGGTCGGCGCCGAGACCGTCATCATGACCGGCCTCGCCCGCGACCACGCCAAGCTCGGGCTGGCGCGCGAGTTCGGCGCCGACCACACGATCAACGTCGAGGAGGAGGACACCCTGGCCCGGGTCCGGGAGATCACCGGCGGGGACGGGGTCGACGTCGCGCTGGAGTTCACGCCGATCGCCACCGACCCGGTCACCCATGCCATCGAGGCGATCCGGCACGGCGGGCGGGTGGTGCTGGCCGGCCTGAAAGGCGGCAAGGCGCATCCGGTGAACACCGACCTGATCATCAACAAGGGCGCCACCGTGGTCGGCGCGTTCAGCGTGGACGCCCGCGGTTACACCGACGCGATCCGGATCATCGAGTCCGGCCGCTTCCCGCTGGCGAGGCTGCACACCCACAGCTTCGGCCTGGCCGACGTGCCGCGCGCGATCGAGACCCTGGCCGGCGAGGTCGAGGGCGAGAACGCGGTGCACGTGGCGATCCACCCGGACCGGGGGTAAGGGGGCGTCCCGATGCCGCTGATCGACATGCACGCGCACGTGCTGCCCGGCGAGTACCCGCCGCCCGGGCCCGCCACCGAGGGCTGGCCGTCCATGACCCCGGCCGGTTCCAGCGCCAGGGTGCTGGAGTTCGGGCCGGTGAAGTACACCGCCCAGGCCGCCTACTTCGACGCCTCGGCGCGGCTGGCGGCGATGGACGCGAGCGGGACCGACGCCGAGGTGGTCTCGCCCATGCCGCCCCTGCTCAACTACCGGCTGCCCGCGAGCACCGGGCGTGACCTGGCCCGCTGGATCAACGAGTTCATCGTGAAGCTGTGCGCGGCCGAGCCGGCCCGGATCTTCGGCCTCGGTACCGTGCCCATGCAAGATCCGGACCTGGCAACCGCCGAACTGGCCGCGATCGCGGCGGCCGGCCTGGCCGGGGTGGAGGTCACCACCCAGATCAACGGCGTCTACCTGGGCGACGAGCGGTTCGCCGGCTTCTTCGCCGAGGCCGAGCGGCTGGGGCTGGCGGTCCTGGTGCACGCGCTCCCCACCGGCCTCGGCGACAAGCTGCCCCGGCACGCCATGCCGGACTTCGCCGTCGGCGTGGACGCCGCGCTGGGGGCATCCTCGATCATCGCCAGCGAGCTGCCCGAGAAGTGCCCCGGCCTCCGGCTCGCGTTCACGCACGGGGGCGGCGGCATGCCGCTGGTGCTGCCCCGCGCCCACTACTTCTGGGCCGGCACCTGGAACGAGGAGCCCGCCACCGCCGAGCGCGCCGCGGCCCCCGGCCGCCGCCCGCGCTCCCCGGCCGGCTACGCCCGCAGCTACTGGTACGACACCTGCGTGTTCGACCGCCGGGCGCTGCGCTACCTGATCGACATGATCGGGCCGGACCGGCTGCTCATCGGCACCGACTTCCCCGCCATGCCGCGAGAGGACCCGTGCGGGAAGACGCTGCGCTCCCTCGGCCTGCCCGCCGCCGTGCTGGCCGATATCAGCTGGCACAACTGCTTCCGCTTCCTCGGCACCAAGCCGCCCGGCTAGCCGGCCGCTCATCCCGCCGGGCCAGCCGGGCCAGCGGTCCACGTATGACGATCGGCACGCCGGCGCGCGCGGTTTTCACCCAGTGAACGCCGCGCCCGCCGCTGCGAAGCAAAGAGGACATGCGCGCGATGACCATGGAAGAACATTGGCTACGCTCGCCCTATGGCCGAATCCGCACCGCGATCCGCCGTTGCCGCGGGGCCCGGCGGCGCGGACTTCGCTAGCGACGAGGTCCCGCAGATGTGGCCCGGAGGCGTCGTGCAGCGGCCGCCGCGGCTGCTGCTCACCTTGCTCGGGGACTACTGGTGGCGGCGCACCGAGCCGCTGCCGTCCGCCGCGCTGGTGGCGCTGCTGGCGGAGTTCGGCGTCAGCGACTCCGCGGCCCGGGCCGCGCTCAGCCGGCTCACCCGCAACAAGCTGCTGATCACCGAGAAGAGCGGGCGGCGGACCGTGGTGAGGCTCAGCCAGCGGGCCGCCCGGGTGCTGGACGACGGCGGGAAGCAGATCTTCACGTTCGGCCGGACCTCGCAGCCGTGGGACGGCCAGTGGAGCCTGGTGGCGTTCTCCATTCCCGAGCACAACCGGGCGGCCAGGGACCTGCTGCGCAAGCAGCTGCGGTGGCTGGGGTTCGCCCCCCTCTACGACGGGCTCTGGGTCTCCCCCCGAGACCACGCCAGCGAGGTGATCAGTGAGCTCGCCGAGCTGGGCATCACCACCGCCACCGCGTTCCGCGCTACCACCATCCCCGGCGTGAGCACGGACGGGCTACCGCAGCGGGCCTGGGACCTGGACAGCCTGCGGGCCCGGTACGACCACTTCATCAGCAACACCGAGAGCCTGCGGGAGCGCACCCTGGCGGGACGGGTCTCGCCGGTGGCGGCGCTGGTCACCCGCACCAGGGTGATGGACGAATGGCGCGCCTTCCCCGGGCTCGACCCCGACCTGCCGGACGAGCTGCTGCCCGACGCATGGCCGCGCGCCACCGGCCGCGAGCTGTTCACCACCACCTACGATCTGCTGGGCCCGCTCGCCGCCCATCGCGTCCGGCAGATCATCGCCCGCTACAGCCCCGGGCTCGCGGTCCACGCGGCCCACCACAGCTCGGAACTGCAGACCGTCCCGATCCCGGCGGACCAGGCGCCCGCCGACTCGGCCGGCCTGGAGTCCGCGGGACCCGCGTCCGCCGAGGCCGCGCAGCCTGTCCCGCTGGCCTAGCGTGACGCGCCCGGGTTCCGGGGCCCGGCCGCGGCGGCCCGCCGCTGGCGGCCGCTCGGCCCGGCGCAGCAGCAGCCACGCCGCGGCCAGCACCCCGGCGAACGCGGGCAGCCAGGCGAGCCGTTCGGCCACCCACAGCGGGCCG
>DASQSC010000034.1:0-4287 GCA_035642555.1 Streptosporangiaceae bacterium
ACCAGCTGCAGGCCGACCGGCAGGCCGCCGGGGGTGAACCCGGCCGGCACCGACATCGCGGGCAGCCCGGTCACCGAGATCAGGTAGCACGATGCCATCCAGTCCAGGTAGGTGTGCTGCGGCAGCCCGTCGATCTCGTGCACCCAGTCCAGTCCGACGTCGAACGGGACGACCTGGCTCACCGGGCAGGCGAGCACGTCGAACCGGCCGAAGAACTCGCTGACCCGCTCGGCCAGGCCGGCCCACAGCCCGGTAGCGCGGCCCAGGCCGGCCACGGTCAGCGCGAGTCCCTGCTGGGTGTTCCAGGTGACGTTCGGCCCCAGGGCGCCGGCGTGCTCCCGCAGCAGCGGGCCGAACCGGGTCGCGAACCGCAGCGCCCGCCAGGCGCGGAAGACCTCGTCAGCGCCGGACAGGTCGGGCTCGGCGTCGGTCACCTCGCAGCCGAGCCCGGCCAGCACCGGCCGGGCCCGCGCGAGCACCTCCCGCACCGCCGGCTCCACCGGCAGGCCGAGGTCGGCGCTCCAGGCCACCCGCAGCCCGGCCAGGTCGCCGCGCAGCAGCCCGGCCACATCGGACGGCGCGGCCAGCGCGGGCGGCTTCGCATCCAGCGCGACCGGGACCCTCGGGTCGGGGCCGGACTGCACCGCGAGCAGCAGTGCCGCGTCGGCGACGGTGCGCGCCATCGGCCCCTCTACCCCGAGCAGGTCGGCCGGGTCGGACACGGGCCAGGCCGGGACCCGGCCCGGCGACGGGCGGAAGCCGACAACGTTGCAGAAGCTGGCCGGGTTCCGCAGCGATCCGCCCAGGTCGCTGCCGTCGGCCAGGCAGATCATCCGGGCCGCCAGCGCCGCTGCCGCGCCGCCGCTGCTGCCGCCCGCGCTGCGGCTCAGGTCGTAGGGGTTGCGGGTGGCACCGAAAACCGGGTTGACGGTGTGCGAGCCGGCCCCGAACTCGGGCGTGTTGGTCTTGCCCAGGCTGATGGCCCCCGCCGCGGCCATCCGGCTCACCACGAGCGAGTCCCGTTCGGGGAGAAAATCCGCGAACAACGGAGAGCCATAGGTCGTGCGCACGCCCGCGGTCTCGGTCAGGTCCTTGTGCGCGACCGGCAGGCCGTGCAGCAGTCCCGGCGGATCGCCCGCGGGCCGGGCCAGCGCCTCGTCGGCGGCCGCCGCCCGGGCCAGGGCCTGGTCGAAGGAGCGGGTCACGATCGCGTTCACGGCCGGGCCGGCGGCCTCGACCCGCTCGATGTGCGCCACGATCACCTCACGGGCCGACACCTCCCGCCGCCGCAGCATCCCGGCCAGGGTGATCGCGTCCAGTGAGCACAGCTCCGTCACGGCCTGCGGCCTCCCCTCACCGTGCCCTCGTCGTCACCGTGCTCCCATCGTCCCATCCGCCTAACTTGCGCTAGGGCTCATTACTCCTAAGTAACATGTTGATCACCGGCAGGTAGCAACCGCCACGGCAGGCTCTACGCTTGCCTCACCTGCCGCCCGCTGCTGCCGGGAGTGCCCTGATGAGGAATCCGATCCCGTTGGCCAAGGGCCGCCATTCCGTCCAACGGCATCCCGCTCGCAGGCACCTCGCCCGCAGGCGCCCCGCCCGCAGGCTGCTGGCCGCGACCGGGCTGGTCGCGGCGTGCACGGCCGCGGCAGCCGGGTTAGCGGCGGCCGGGCCCACCGCTCCCGCGGCCGCGCAGCCGGTCCTGCCGGTCGGCTACAGCTTCGCCGCCGGGTTCGCCGCCGGCCTCGCCTTCCCGCAGGCGGCGCCGCCCGGGGCCAACAACTTCGGCTGCCGCCCCGGCAGCGCCCACCCGTACCCGGTAGTGCTGGTGCACGGAACGTTCGAGAACGGCAACGACAACTGGCGGGCGGGCGCGCCGCTGCTGGCAAACCACGGCTACTGCGTGTTCACGTTCAGCTATGGCGGTCTGTTGCCCAGCGACCCGGTGCAGGCCACCGGCGCCATCGCGGCGGGCGCCCGGCAGCTGGCCGGGTTCGTCGGCAAGGTCCTCGCCGCCACCGGCGCGACCAAGGTGGACCTGGTCGGCCACTCCCAGGGCGGCATGATGCCGCGCTATTACATCCGCTTCCTCGGCGGCGCCGCGCACGTGGCCAAGCTGGTCGCGCTCGCCCCGTCCAACTACGGCACCACCGTCGACGGCCTGGCCACGCTGTCCGGGACGCTGGGGCCGCTCTCCCCGCTCGACCTCGTGTTCGCGGTCGGCTGCCGGGCGTGCGCGCAGCAGGAGCAGGGGTCCGCGTTCCTCGCCCGCCTCAACGCCCGCCCGACCGTGCCGGGCATCCGGTACACGGTGATCGAGAGCACCGGCGACGAGGTCGTGACGCCGTACACCAACGCGTTCCTGCCGGCCGCCCCGAACGTCACCGACATCGTTCTCCAGCAGCAGTGCGCCCGCGACCACAGCGATCACCTGGAGATCTCCTACGACCCGGTGGCGCTGGCGGACGTGCTCAACGCGCTGGACCCGGCGCATCCCGTCCGGGTGCCCTGCCTCACCGTGCTGCCGGTCACCGGCCCGGCCGGCCCGGTCCCGTCGTTTTAGGCCTGCTCATCGCCGCGGGCCTGCCCGCGCACCACCGCCCCCGCCTTCCCCAGCACCCCCCGGCCCCGTCCACGCACCCGTCCTTTCATGATCGTGGTGGATCAGGAGGGTTTCCCGCCGACCGATCCCACATGATCATGAAAAACGGCTTCGGTGGCAGCCAGAGCCCCGCCCCACCGGACAACGCTTCGATATCGAAGGTTTGCTGGTAGACTTCGGGCATGCAGATTCCTGCCGGGCCGCTGGGCGGCCCGCCCGCCAGCCCGCCGGTGGGGCTCCGGTTGTCCCGGGTGGCCAGGTCGGTGAGCCGGGCGTTCGACGATGCGCTGGCCGGGGCCGGCGGCTCGCTCCCGGTCTGGCTGGTGATGATCTCGCTCAAGAGCCGGAAGGTCGGCAACCAGCGGGAACTTGCGGACGCGGTGGGGATCAGGGAGGCGACGCTCACCCACCACCTGAACGCGATGGACGCGCAGGGGCTGGTCACCCGCCGCCGGGACCCGGCGAACCGCCGGGTGCATGTGGTGGAGCTGACCGAGCAGGGCGAGGCCGCGTTCCTGCGGCTGCGGGAGGCCGCCGCCGGGTTCGACCGGCGGCTGCGGCAGGGATTCAGCGACGGCGAGCTGGACCAGCTCGCGGGCCTGCTGGAGCGGCTGGAGCGGAACGCGGCCGGCGGCAGCGGCCCGGCCGCGGAGCCGGCCGCGCAGCCCGCATGCCCGCGGAGCTAGGGAGCTAGGTCTCGATCACCGCGAACCCACCGGCGGGCACGGACACCTGGTCCGCCTCGATCGCAACCCCGGGGCAGGAGGCCGCCAGCACCGCCCGGCCCGTCCCGCACAGCGGCAGCCGCTGACCGGCCGGGCCCAGGTTGAGCACGATCCGGAGCGGCCCGCGCCGCACCACCAGCCACCGCCCGCGCTCGTCGAACTCGGCAGCGACCAGGTCCAGCCGCTGGCCGGTCAGCTCGGGCCGGGCCTTGCGCAGCGCGATGAGCTCGCGGTACCAGGCGAGCAGCTCGCGGTGGGGGCTGCGGCCGGGCTCGGCCCAGTCGAGCTTGGAGCGGCGGAAGGTCGCCTCGTCCTGCGGGTCCGGGACGTCGGCCGCGGCCCAGCCATGGGCGGCGAACTCGGCCCGGCGGCCGCTGGCCACCACGCCGGCCAGCGCCGGGTCGGTGTGATCGGTGAAGTACTGCCACGGCGTGCTGGCGCCCCACTCCTCCCCCATGAACAGCATCGGCGGGAACGGCGCGGTCAGCACCAGCCCGGCGGCCGCCGTCAGCAGGCTGGGCGGCAGCCGGGCGGAGATCCGGTCGCCGGTGGCGCGGTTGCCGACCTGGTCGTGGTCCTGCAGGTACCCGATGAACCGGTCGGCGCCGGTCCTGGCGACATCCACCGGCCTGCCGTGACTTCGTCCGCGGAACGATGACCAGCCCCCGTCATGGAAGTACACCTTGGTAAGCGTCTTGGCGAGCCCGGCCATGGAGCCGAAGTCGCAGTAGTAGCCCTGCCGCTCGCCGGTGACGGCGGCGTGGATGGCGTGATGGAAGTCATCGCTCCACTGGGCCGTCAGCCCGAACCCGCCGACGTCGCGGGCGGCGACCAGCCGCGGATCGTTCGCGTCCGACTCGGCGATCAGGATCAGGTCCCGGCCCAGCGCCCCGGCCAGGCCATGGACCTCGGTGGCGAGCTGCTCGAGCAGGTGCACGGCCCGCTGGTCGGCCAGCG
>DASQSC010000035.1:0-4585 GCA_035642555.1 Streptosporangiaceae bacterium
CGCCGATCTCGGCGCCTGGGCCGCCTCGGGCAAGCCGCTGCTGGCGCTGGTCCCCGAGCTCGACGACTACCTGCGGCCCGCCGAGGCCAGGGCCAGGTTCGCCCGGGTGCCCCAGGCAGAGGTGGTGGCCGGCGAGCGGACGCGGCATCTATGGGTGGGGGAGCCGTCCGTCCGTATCGTGCTTAATGAGATCACCCGCCGGGTGAACCCGGCCGCGTGGCCGCTGCCGGCCGAATGGAAGGATCAACGGTGAGCCTTTTCGACCTGACCGGCAAGAACGCGTTCATTACCGGCGCATCCCGGGGGATCGGGCGGGCCATCGCGGTGGCGCTGGCGGATGCGGGCGCGGCCGTGGCGCTGGTGGCCCGCAGCGGCGACGGGCTGGCCGAGACCGCCGCGCAGGCGACCGCGGCCGGTGCCAAGGCGTTCGTCATCCAGGCCGACGTGACCAGCCAGGAAGAGGCGGCAGGCGCGGTCGCCGCCGCCATCGAGCAACTGGGGCACGTGGACGTCGTGGTGAACAACGCGGGCGGGTCCAACTTCACCACCGACTTCCTCAGCCTGCGGCTGCCCGGCTGGGACAAGCTGATCCGGCTCAACCTCGACTCCGCCATGTACGTGTGCCACGCGATCGGCGGCCACCTCACCGGCCGCGGGCAGGGCTCGGTGATCAACGTGGCGTCCGTGGCCGGCGTGGTCGGCTCCCCCTTCCTCGCCCCGTACGGGGCCGCCAAGGCGGGCCTCATCTCGCTCACCAAGACGCTGGCGGTCGAGTGGGCCGCGCACGGCGTCCGGGTCAACGCGCTGTGCCCCGGCTGGACCGCGACCGACCTCAACCGCAACCTCTGGGGGGACGAGACCGCCGGGAAGGCGACGGTGGCCTCGGTGCCGATGCTGCGCTGGGGGCGCGCCGAGGAGATGGCAGGCCCGGCGGTGTTCCTCGCCAGCGACGCCTCCTCCTACCTGACCGGCCAGGCACTCATCGTCGACGGCGGCCAGACCGCCATCTGACGCTCAGCCGCCAGCTGACGCTCAGCCGGCCCGGTCCAGGCCGGCGGCGATCTCGGCGATGCGGGCGCGGATCCAGCGATGTGCCGGGTCGGCCGAGTGGCGCGGGTGCCACCACAGCATCTCGGTGATCGGCGGCAGGTCAAGCGGCGGTTCCAGGAACCGGACGTCAGCGGTGCGGCGCAGGTGCGGCGCGGCCCGCTCCAGCACCAGCGTCACCAGGTCGGTGCCTTGCAGCAGGAACGGCGCCAGCAGGAACGTCTCGACCGTGAACTCGATCCTGCGCGGCACCCTGGCCTGGGCCAGGTGCTGATCCACCAGCGCGACCGGCTGCCCCCGGCCCATCGAGTAGACGATGTGCCCGAGGCTCAGGTAGTCCGTGAGCGTCATCCGGTCGCCGACCGCGCTGGTGCCGCCCCACACGCAGCACAGCCAGCGGTCGGTGAACAGCCGCTGCGCGGGCAGTGCCACCTCCGGCATGATCTCAACCGGCTCGATGACCAGGTCGGCGTCGCCGTCCCGGAGCAGCCGGACGGCATCGGGTGACCGCGGCAGGACCCGGATGGTCACCCCGGGAGCGGTGGCCGCCAGGCGGCGCACCAGCGGGCCGATGAGCATGAGCAGGCTGTAGTCCGAGCAGCTGACGGCGAAGCTGGCCTGGTCCCGGGCCGGGTCGAAACCGGGCCGCTCGCCGAGGGCCTGCTGGATCAGCGCCAGCGCCTCCTGGACGGGCTGGCGCAGGGACTCCGCCCGCGGCGTCGGCACGAGCGTCAGCCCCTCGCGGACCAGCAACGGGTCGCGCAGTTGCCTGCGCAGCCTGGCCAGGGCGTTGCTCATGCCCGGCTGGCTCATCCCGACCCGGCTGGCCGCGCGGGTGACGCTGCGCTCCGCCAGCAGGGCGTCGAGCGCCACCAGCAGGTTCAGATCTACCCCGGACAGATCCATCTCGCATCTATTACCAGTATCTATTGCGGTTGGCAATGCTCTGCATTCATAACCTCCGATTGCTGAATGATGAGCGACTGCCTAGCATCTGCGGCAGCGTCCTGCCGTTACCCCAGGAGTGCGCCCATGACCACGGGAAGCCAAGCGGATCACGAGATCCCGGTCCTCATCGTGGGCGGCAGCCTGGTGGGCCTGGCGACAGCGCTCTTCCTGCGCTGGCACGGGATCAGCTCGCTGACGGTCGAGCGGCACACCGGGACCGCGATCCAGCCCCGGGCCGGCCACTTCCACCTGCGCACGGTCGAGATACTCCGCTCGGTCGGGCTGGAAGACACGGTCCGGCGCAGGTCAGCCGAGCAGTACCCGCCCGATGGCGGCATCAACAACGTCGAGTCCCTGGCCGGCCGGGAGATCGCCAACTACTTCCCGAACCTCAACGCCGGGGTCGATGAGTTCAGCCCGGCGATCCGGTTGTTCATCAACCAGGACGCGCTCGAGCCGATCTTGCGGGAGCGGGCCGCGGAGCTCGGTGCCGAGCTGCGGTACCGCACCGAGTGCACCTCGCTGGCGCAGGATGCGGATGGCGTCACGGCGGGGCTGCGGGACCTGGCGACCGGGGCCGAGAGCACGGTGCGGGCCCGGTACGTGGTGGCGGCGGACGGGAACCGGAGCCCGGCCCGGGAACGGCTGGGCATCGGCATGCACGGCCATGGCCTGCTGTCGGAGAGCGTCACCATCTACTTCCAGGCCCTGGCCGATCTGGAGCCGCTGCTGCGGGACCGGAACCAGGGCGTCCACTACGTCACGAACCCGGTCATGCGGGGCTTCTTCCGGCTCGACCGGAGCGGCAACGCCGGCTTCCTGGTGGTCAACCTGATCGGCGACATCTCGCGGCCGGAGATCGTCGCCGCCTATCCCGCCGCGCCGTGGGCCGACGTGGCCAGCCGGGTCACCCCGGAGCGCGCGGTCGAGCTGCTGCAGGCGGCGATCGGCGTTCCGGGCATCCCGGTGACCATCAAGGACATGGCCACCTGGCGGGCCATCGCCGACGGCGCCGACCGGTATCAGGACGGGCGGGTGTTCCTGGCCGGGGACGCGGCGCACGTGGTCCCGCCGAACGGCGGCTTCGGCGGCAACACCGGCCTGCAGGACGCGCACAACCTGGCCTGGAAGCTGGCGCTGGTGCTGCGGGGCGGGGCCGGTCCCGCGCTGCTGGAGACCTATGACAGCGAACGGCGGCCGGTCGGGGATCTCACCGTCGAGCAGGCCTATGCCCGTTACGTGACCCGCGTCGCTCCCTACCTGGGCACCGACAGCATGCAGCCGCTGGTTGACGACTTCTCGATGGAGCTCGGCTACCGGTACAACTCTGCCGCCATCGCGGCGGAGCCGGTCGGCGACGGCGCGCTGTACGAGCATCCCCGGGAGTCGAAGGGCCGTCCTGGCTCCCGGGCGCCGCACGTCTTCCTCAGCCGTGACGGCGCCCGGCTGTCCACGCTGGATCTCTTCGGCCGGGATTTCGTGCTGCTGGCCGGGGCAGCCGGCGGCGCCTGGCGGACGGCCGCGGTCACGGCGGCGGAGCGGCTGGGGGTGCCGCTCACGGCCTGCCAGGTGGGCGAGGACGGGCTCGCCGACCCGGCGGGAGCCTTCCCCGGCGCGTACGGGATCACCGGTGCGGGCGCGGTGCTGGTGCGCCCGGACGGTTTCGTCGGCTGGCGCGCCCCGGACTCCGCCCGGGCCGGCGCGGAAGCCGCTGAGCAGGCGCTGCTGACCCTGCTATGCCGCAGCGACAATGTGCCGACTCCGGGGGGATGACCCCCCGCACACCCGCCGATAAGCAGGGCCGTGAGGTCACGGCCGGAAGGAAGGCCGCAGATGGCAACCGTGCATCGCGCTGACACGATCGGATCGCTCCTGCGTCCCCGCTACCTGCTGGCTGCCCGGGAGCGATTCGAGGCCGGCCAGCTGCCGGCCGACGCGTACAAGCGGATCGAGGACCGGGCCGTCGACCAGGCCATCGCGATGCAGGAAGGAGCGGGCCTGGACGTGGTCTCGGACGGCGAGCTGCGGCGGCATTCCTTCATCGACCAGCTCACCGAGGCGGTGACCGGACTGGCCCCGGAAGGCGCGGACTCCCACATCCCGGTCCCCTTCCACGGCCGGGACGGGGCGGTGAAGTCCGTCTTCCGGGTGCCGATGTCGGTCACCGGCAAGCTGCAGCGGCGGCGGATGATGACCGTGGAGGAGTACTCCTATGCCCGCGCCCGGGCCCGCCGCCCGGTCAAGGTCACGCTTCCCAGCCCGCTGATGCTGTTCCTGGTGTGGTCCCCGACCGCCTCCCGGGCCGCCTACCCGGACCCGTTCGACCTGTTCGCCGACGGGCTGCGGCTGATGCGGGAAGAGGCGGAGGCGCTCGCCGGACTCGGCTGCCGGTACATCCAGATCGACGCGCCCGACTTCGGCCAGCTCGTGGACGAGACCCAGCGGGCCGCCTGGGAGCAGGCAGGCGTCGCGGTGGACCGGGTGTTCACCGAGGGCGCGGACATGCTGAACGAGCTGGCGGCGGGTATCCCGGGCGTCACCTTCGGGCTGCACCTGTGCCGCGGCAACTACGACAGCGACTGGATCAGCC
>DASQSC010000036.1:0-18059 GCA_035642555.1 Streptosporangiaceae bacterium
AGGGCGGGCTGCCGCCGGGGAAGCTGAAGGCGGTCAGCAGGTCCGAGAAGCCGAGCCGTTGATACAGCCGCCGCGCCCTGGTGTCGGCGTCGGGAGTGGACAGCACCGCGGTCTGCTCCGGCCGCCCGTCCGTCAGCCACAGCATGAGCCGCCGCCCGATCCCGTGTCCCTGGTGATCCGGGCGAACGTGGACTTCGGCGATCTCAAACGAGTCCGCCATCCAGCGGTCGGCCTCGGCCGGGTCATGAGCGGCTGCCAGGGCGCCGTGGACGAGGTCATGCCACCATTGCCCGCGCTCGCCGTGGAAGCCGTAGGCGAAGGCGATCACCGGGGCAGGGTTGCCGCCGGTGCCCGGCCCGGTCGGGGGAGTGCCCGGCTCGCTCGGGCGAGCGCCCGCCAGGCCGCCCGGTGTATCCGAGGGACTTGCAACGGTGCCCGCCGGGGCGCGGGTGCTGCCTACAGGGGAGATCGGGGCGGCGGTGGCTGTGATCGCGCGGAACGCGGGGTACCCGGTGTGCCGGGCCATGATGGACCGGCGGCCGGGCAGGTGCGGCGGCGGTGCGCCCATCGCGGCGGCGTAGATGTCGATGAACACGTCAAGCTGCGCGGTGAACTGATCTATCCCGATCTCGCGCAGATCCGGTCCGGAGGGCACTCTTCGTAGCGTAACTGACCCTTGCCCGCCCCAGGCCCCGCCGGTAGCTGGCCGGGCCGTTTTGTCGGACCCAGTAGGTACCTTCGAACTCAGATTCAATGGGTTGGACTTCTGGCCGAATCTATGTTCGAATAAGTCCATGCGGAGCCGCCCGGTCGCTGTCCCTCAGGCGGCCGGAACGGGCCGGGCGGGGCATGGGGAAGTGCTTCCACCCGGCCCGGGCTCCGCGCTCGGGCTCGGGGCTCGGGCTCCGCGCTCGGGGCCTCGCGCTCGGGGCCTCGCGCTCGGCGCCCGGCTTTGTGCCCGCGGTTTCCCCGGGGCGGGCACGGGGCTCGGACGCCGGGTGCGGGGCCGGCCCGGGTCCCGGGCCCGCTCGGAGCCCGGCATTGCCGGGAGCCGGGCACTGCCTGGAGCGGGGGCACTGCCTGGAGCGGGGGCACTGCCCGGTACCCGGCCCGGCCCGGCCAGGCCGGAGGTTGCCGGGTGCGGGCACGGCCGGATGGTCCGCACGGAAGGGAGCAGCTATGAACGGGGCGGTCAGTAACGCAACTGCGCCAGCACGCCCGGCTCCGCGGCGGTGCCGGGTCGCGCCGGCCTCGCTGGCGCTGCTCGAATCCGCCCGGCAGGGACTGGCGACCGCGGCCGACGAGAGCCAGTCAGCGGCTCGTTATGTAGCCGCGCACCTGGCGGCGCTCCGCGCTGCCGCGGCCGTTGTGGCGGCCCGGGCGGCGCCGGGCTCGGCTCCGCGGCGGCGGGGGCCGAGGAGCGTCTGGGAACTGCTGCCGAGAGTCGAGCCGGCGCTTGCGGAGTGGGCCGCGTTCTTCGCCGCGGGCGCGGGGAAGCGGGCAGCTGCCGAAGCCGGGCTGCAGCGGGCCGTGACACCCCGGGAGGCCGACGATCTGCTCCGGGACGCCGAGACGTTCGTGTCGCTGGCCGAGGAAGCGCTCGGAGTCTCCAGGCAGCCTGGACAGGTGCCGTTGCCGCTACGGACGGCTGGCTGAGCTCAGCTGGCCCGGGGACGTCCCCGGGCCGCCGGTTCAGAACGCCTCGACGGCGCCTCGCGCCTCGGCGTCGAGCACGCCCCAGGCGATGAGTTCCTCGGTCAGATCGATGGGTGACCTGTCGTAGATCACCGCCAGCGAGCGCAGGTCCTCCTGCCGGATGGACAGCACCCGCCCGTTGTAATCGCCGCGCTGGCTCTGGATGGTCGCAACGTAGCGGGCAAGCGGGCCCGACTTGTCCTTTGGCAGCTGGGACATCCGCTCCAGGTCGATGACCAGCTTCGGAGAAGGCGCAAGCGCGGTCGGCGCGGTGTCGCCCGGCAGCAATTCGGATACCGGGACTCCGTAAAACTCGGCAAGCTCAGCCAGTTTCTGCACCGTGACGGACCTGTCGCCGCGCTCGTAGGAGCCAACGACGACCGCCTTCCAGCGGCCGCGGGACTTCTCCTCGACCCCATGCAGGGACAGGCCCTGCTGGGTCCGGATCGCACGCAGCCGCGCGCCCAGGGTCTTGGCGTACTCAGATGGCATGATTCTCGGCCCCCCGGCCAGTGGTCGCTATGAGTGTTGGTTACGGACAGTGACGGTAGGCCGCAAGCGCGGCGAGGTCAAGCCGAACGGCAAAAACTGGGTGAACTTACGCGTGCCACCCCATCCCCGAGTCCACCTGGCCGCAGGTGGTCTGGCGGACCGGAAGCCTTACGGCTGCGCGGTTTCCGTCCCCTCGGGGCGTGCCTGCCCCCCGCCGCTGCTTACCGAACTGACCTGCGGACTTCCTGTGATACAGATCACGGAACGTCACACATCGGGCGGCGCGCCGCCCAGGTTCGCGGAGGCCGCCTGCTGGTACGGTGAAACCGGTCAGGCGTCCTTTAATGCCCGTCCAGTGAGGCGGGAAAGGGGGTCAACGTGACGCATGCAGCTAGAGCTGCCCACACCAGCCAGGACCCTGGCGGCCCAGGCGGGCCCCGGGCACCCGGATCGCCGTCGCCGGACTCCAGCGGCCCGGAGGAACGCAGTGCCATCCCGGGGGATACCCCCGGACCCCGATGGCCCAGCACCGCCCCGGCGGAACACGGCTCAGGGGGACGTTCCCCTCACCCCCTTCCGGCGGAAGCCAAGACGGTAATTGAGCGGCCCGACATCAGCCGGGCGCTGACCCGGATCGCCCACGAGATCACCGAACGGACCCGCGGGGCCGCCGACGTGGTGCTGCTCGGCATCCCCACCCGCGGGGTGCCGCTGGCCGGCCGGCTCGCCGCCCGGATCGAGCAGGTGGAGGGGCATCCGGTCCCGCACGGATCCCTCGACGTCACCATGTACCGCGACGACCTGCGGCTGCGGCCGGCCAGGTCGCTCGGGCGCACCGTGGTGCCGCCCCGCGGCATCGACGGCCAGATCGTGGTCATCGTGGACGACGTGCTCTACTCCGGGCGCACGGTCCGGGCCGCGCTCGACGCGCTCAACGATCTCGGCCGCCCGCGTGCGGTCCAGCTCGCCGTGCTGGTCGACCGCGGGCACCGGGAACTGCCCATCCGGCCGGACTACGTCGGCAAGAACCTGCCCACCTCCCACCAGGAAGTCGTCAAGGTGCTGCTCACCGAGACGGACGGCGAGGACGCGGTGCTGCTGGGCAGCAGCCCCGGCACCCGGGCCGCCGGCCCCGAGGGCGCCGATCCGGCGGGCACCGGCCCGGCGGGCACGGACCCGGGCGAGGGGGCGGCATGAACCGCCACCTCATCTCGGCCGCGGACCTCAGCCGCGAGGACGCGCTGCTGGTGCTTGACACCGCGGACGAGCTCGCCCAGGTAGCCGACCGTCCCATCAAGAAACTGCCCACCCTGCGCGGGCGCACGGTCGTCAACCTCTTCTTCGAGGACTCCACCCGGACCCGGATCTCGTTCGAGGCCGCGGCCAAGCGGCTGTCGGCCGACGTGATCAACTTCTCGGCCAAGGGGTCGAGCGTCGGCAAGGGGGAGAGCCTCAAGGACACCGCCCTCACGCTGGAGGCCATGGGGGCGGACGCGGTCGTGGTCCGGCACAGCGCCGCTGGCGCGCCGCACCGGCTCGCTGGCTGGCTGCACGGCAGCGTGATCAACGCCGGGGACGGCGCGCACGAGCACCCGACCCAGGCTCTGCTGGACGCGTTCACGATCCGGCGCCGCTTCGGGCGCGGGCCGGGCCAGGCGGGCGGCGGGACCCTGGACGGGCTGCGGGTCACGATCGTCGGGGACATCCTGCACAGCCGGGTGGCCCGGTCCAACGTGCTGCTGCTGCACTCGCTCGGCGCGGAGGTGACCCTGGTCGCGCCGCCCACCCTGCTCCCGGTGGCGCTGGAGAGGTGGCCGTGCGCGGTCGGGTACGACCTGGACGCGGCGCTGCCCAAGAGCGACGTGGTGATGATGCTCAGGGTCCAGACCGAGCGCATGTCCGCCGCCTATTTCCCGAGCGTGCGCGAGTACAGCCGACGGTACGGGCTCGACTCGGCGCGGCTGGCGCTGCTGCCCGAGCACTCGATCGTGATGCACCCGGGTCCCATGAACCGGGGTGTCGAGATCGCCGCCGACGTGGCCGACAGCGCCCGCTCGACCGTGACCGAGCAGGTGGCGAACGGGGTCAGCGTCCGGATGGCCGTTCTCTACCTGCTGCTCGGCGGATCGGAGGCGGCGCAGTGAGCCCCGCCAGGGCCGGCCGGGCCGCCGCCAAGCGGGAATGGGTGATCAAGGGCGCCCGGCCGCTCGGCGGCGAGCCCGCCGACATCCTGATCAGGGACGAAGTCATCGCCGCCATCGGGGACGGCGCCAGCGCGCCCGGTGCCCAGGAACTAGCGGCGGACGGTTTGATCGCCCTGCCTGGCCTCGTCGACCTGCACACTCACCTGCGGGAACCGGGCCGGGAGGACGCCGAGACGGTCGAGACCGGCACCGCGGCCGCGGCGCTGGGCGGGTTCACGGCCGTGCACGCCATGGCCAACACCGACCCGGTGGCCGACACCGCGGGCGTGGCCGAGCAGGTCTGGCGGCTGGGCCAGCAGGCGGGGCACTGCGACGTGCAGCCGGTCGGCGCGGTGACCGCGGGCCTGGCGGGCCAGCGGCTCGCCGAGCTCGGCGCGATGGCCGACTCCGCGGCCGGGGTCAGGGTGTTCTCCGACGACGGCCGGTGCGTGTCGGACCCGCTGCTGATGCGCCGGGCGCTGGAGTACGTCAAGGCATTCGGCGGGGTCATCGCCCAGCACGCGCAGGAGCCGCGGCTCACCGAGGGCGCGCAGATGAACGAGGGCGAGCTGTCGGGCAGGCTCGGCCTCGCGGGCTGGCCGGCGGTGGCCGAGGAAGCGGTCATCGCCCGGGACTGCCTGCTGGCCGCGCACGTGGGCTCGGCGCTGCACGTCTGCCATGTGTCCACCGCCGGGTCGGTGGACCTGATCCGGTGGGCCAAGGCCAAGGGCTGGCCGGTCACCGCGGAGGTCACCCCGCACCACCTGCTGCTCACCGACGAGCTCGCCGCCACCTACGACCCGGTGTACAAGGTGAACCCGCCGCTGCGCACGGCGGCGGACGCGGCGGCGCTGGCCGAGGGGCTCGCCGACGGGACCATCGACTGCGTGGCGACCGACCACGCGCCGCACCCGGTCGAGGACAAGGAGACCGAGTGGGCGGCGGCCGCGTTCGGCATGACCGGCCTGGAGACGGCGCTGCGGGTGGTGCAGCAGGCCATGGTGGATCCGGGGCACCTGGACTGGAGTCAGGTCGCGGACCGGATGTCGGCCCGCCCCGCCGCGATCGGCCGCCTGCGCGGCCACGGGCGCCCGCTGGCCGCCGGGTCGCCGGCGAACCTGGTGCTCTACGACCCGGCGGCGCGGCAGCCGGTGGACCCGGCCGCCCACGCGTCCCGCAGCCGCAACACGCCGTTCGCCCGCATGATGCTGCCCGGCCGGGTGGTCACGACCTTCCTGCGCGGCCGGCCCACGGTGCTCCACGGGAAGCTCGCCTGATGGCGGGGGTTAGCGGCCCGCCCGCGATGCTGGTGCTCGAGGACGGCACGACGTTCCGCGGCACCGGCTTCGGCGCGCCGGGCGAGAGGTTCGGCGAGATGGTCTTCAGCACCGGCATGACCGGCTACCAGGAGACCCTCACCGATCCCTCCTACGCGCGGCAGATCGTCGCGATGACCGCCCCGCACATCGGCAACACCGGCATGAACGACGAGGACCCGGAGTCCCGCCGGATCTGGGTGAGCGGGTACGTGGTCCGCGAGCCCGCCCGGATCACCTCCTCCTGGCGCTCGCAGCGGAGCCTCGCCGATGAGCTGGCGGCGCAGGGGGTCACCGGCATCGCCATCACCGGCACCCGCGAGCTCACCCGTCACCTGCGCGAGCGGGGCGCCATGCGGGCGGCGGTCAGCACCGCCGAGACCGACCAGGCCGCGCTGCTGGAGCGGGTGCTCGCCAGCCCCGGCATGGCCGGCGCCGACCTGGCGCGCGAGGTCACCACCGGCCGGCCGTACCAGGTGGACCCGCCGCCGGGCGTCCCGGCCCGGTTCCGGGTGGCCGCCGTCGACCTGGGTATCAAGGCGGCCACGCCGCGGTCGCTGGCACGGCGCGGCTGCCAGGTGCGGGTGCTCCCGGCGACCACCACCGCCGATGAGATCCTGGCTGCCGGCCCGGACGGCGTCTTCTTCTCGAACGGGCCTGGCGACCCAGCAGCGGCCGGTTACGCGACCGAAGCAGTCCGCGGGGTGCTGACAGCGGGGGTCCCGCTGCTGGGGATCTGCCTGGGCAGCCAGCTGCTCGGGCGGGCGCTCGGGCTCGGCACCTATAAGCTCCGGTTCGGCCACCGGGGGGTGAACCAGCCGGTCAAGGACCTCGCGACCGGCCGGGTCCAGATCACCAGCCATAATCACGGCTTTGCCGTGGCAGCGCCCGGCGCTGGCACCGAACCGTTCGATACTCAATACGGCCGCGCGGTGATCACCCACCTTAACCTGAACGACGGCGTGGTGGAGGGGCTGCGGCTGCTCGACGCGCCCGCGTTCAGCGTCCAGTACCACCCGGAGGCCGCGCCCGGCCCGCACGATGCGGACGGCGAGTTCGACCGGTTCTGCGCGCTGATGGAGCGCGCGCGGGAGGGAGGCCGGCCCCATGCCGCGGCGTGATGACCTCCGGTCGGTGCTGGTCATCGGCTCCGGGCCGATCGTGATCGGGCAGGCCTGCGAATTCGACTACTCCGGTACCCAGGCCTGCCGGGTGCTGCGGGCCGAGGGCATCCGGGTGAGCCTGGTCAACTCCAACCCGGCGACGATCATGACCGACCCGGAGTTCGCCGACGCCACCTACGTCGAGCCGATCACCCCGGACGTGCTGGAGAAGGTGATCGCCGCCGAGCGGCCGGACGCGGTGCTGCCCACCCTGGGCGGGCAGACCGCTCTCAACGCGGCCGTCGCCCTGCACGAGGGGGGCACGCTCGCGAAGTACGGCGTGGAGCTGATCGGCGCCAGCATCGAGGCGATCACCGCCGGGGAGGACCGGCGGCGGTTCAAGCAGATCGTCACCGGCCTGGGGGCAGAGGTGCCGGGCAGCCGCACCTGTCACAGCCTCGGCGAGTGCCTGGCGGCGGCCGGGCAGCTCGGCTACCCGCTGGTGCTGCGGCCCTCGTTCACGCTCGGCGGGGCCGGCTCCGGCATCGCCCTCGATGAGGCTGAGCTGCGCCGGATGGCCGGCGCGGGGCTGGACGCCAGCCCGGTCACCGAGGTGCTGCTGGAGGAGTCCATCCTGGGCTGGAAGGAGTTCGAGCTCGAGCTGATGCGCGACCGGCACGACAACGTGGTCGTGGTCTGCTCGATCGAGAACATCGACCCGATGGGCGTGCACACCGGCGACTCGGTGACGGTCGCCCCGGCCATGACCCTCACCGACCGGGAGTACCAGCGGATGCGGGACACCGCGATCGCGGTGATCCGCGCGGTGGGGGTGGACACCGGCGGCTGCAACATCCAGTTCGCGGTCCACCCGCGCACCGGCCGGATGGTGGTCATCGAGATGAACCCGCGGGTGTCCCGGTCCTCCGCGCTCGCGTCCAAGGCCACCGGCTTCCCGATCGCCAAGATCGCGGCCAAGCTCGCGATCGGCTACACGCTGGACGAGATCCCCAACGACATCACCGCCGAGACCCCCGCCAGCTTCGAGCCCGCGCTCGACTACGTGGTGGTCAAGGTGCCCCGGTTCGCGTTCGAGAAGTTCCCCGGCGCCGACCCCGTGCTCACCACCCACATGAAGTCGGTGGGCGAGGCGATGGCGATCGGGCGCAGCTTCAGCGAGGCGCTCCAGAAGGCGCTCCGCTCGCTGGAGAGCGCCGGTGCGCCGCTGTCGTGGCGGGACCCGCCGGGCGACCCGGCCGGGCTGCTGGCCCGCTGCGCGGTCCCGCACGAGGGCCGGCTGTCAGCCGTTCACCAGGCGCTGCGGGCCGGCGTCCCGGCGGCCGAGCTGGCCGGGGCGACCGGGATCGACCCGTGGTTCATCGACCAGATCGCCGCGATCGAGGAGCAGGCCGCCGCGCTGGCGGCCGGCGGCGCGCTCACCCCGGGCGCGCTGCGCGAAGCCAAGCGGGCCGGGTTCTCCGACGCCCAGCTCGCCCAGCTCACGGGCACCTCCGAGGCGCAGCTGCGGCGGCTGCGGCACCAGCACGGGATCAGGCCCGTGTTCCACATGGTGGATACCTGCGCGGCGGAGTTCGAGGCGCGCACCCCGTACCTGTACTCCACCTATGACCAGGGGAGCGAGGTCCCGCCGGGCGACCGCCCCAAGGTGATCATCCTCGGCAGTGGCCCGAACCGGATCGGGCAGGGGATCGAGTTCGACTACGCCTGCGTGCACGCCTCGTTCGCGCTGGCGGACGCCGGCTACGAGACCGTCATGGTCAACTGCAACCCCGAGACAGTCTCCACCGACTACGACACCTCCGGCCGGCTCTATTTCGAGCCGCTGACCCTGGAGGACGTGCTGGAGGTGGTGCACGCCGAGCAGGCGGCCGGGCCGGTCGCGGGGGTGATCGTGCAGCTCGGCGGGCAGACCCCGCTGGGCCTGGCGCAGGCGCTCGCGGATGCGGGCGTGCCGGTCGCCGGCACCAGCCCGGCGGCGATCCACCTGGCCGAGCACCGGGGCGAGTTCGGGGCGCTGCTGCAGGCGGCCGGGCTGCCGGCCCCCCGGTACGGCGTTGCCGACTCACCGGCCGCCGCGGTCTCGGTTGCCGATGACATCGGCTACCCGGTGCTGGTCCGCCCCTCCTACGTGCTGGGCGGCCGCGGCATGGAGATCGTGTACGACGACGCCACGCTGGCGGCGTATGTCAGCCGGGCCACCGAGGCCAGCCCCGAGCACCCGGTGCTGATCGACCGGTTCCTCGACGACGCGATCGAGGTCGACGTGGACGCGCTCTACGACGGCGGGGAACTGTTCCTGGCCGGGGTGATGGAGCACATCGAGGAGGCCGGCATCCACTCCGGCGACTCCGCCTGCGCGCTGCCGCCGATCACGCTCGGCCGCGGCGACCTGGCCCGGATTCGCGAGTCCACGGCGGCGATCGCCAGCGGGGTGGGCGTGCGCGGGCTGCTGAACGTGCAGTACGCGCTGGCCGCCGGGGTGCTGTACGTGCTGGAGGCGAACCCGCGGGCGTCTCGGACCGTGCCGTTCGTGTCCAAGGCGACGGCGGTGCCGCTGGCCAAGGCGGCGGCCCGGATCATGCTCGGCGCCACCATCAGCGAACTGCGGGCCGAGGAACTCCTGCCGCCGGAGGGGGACGGCGGCACCCTGCCGCTGGCCGCGCCGATCGCGGTCAAGGAGGTGGTGCTGCCGTTCGGCCGGTTCCGGGACGCCCAGGGGGAGGGCGTGGACACGATCCTGGGCCCGGAGATGCGCTCCACCGGCGAGGTGATGGGCATTGACGAGGTGTTCGGCACCGCCTACGCCAAGTCGCAGGCGGCCGCCTACGGGGCGCTGCCGGTCAAGGGACGGGCGTTCGTGTCGGTCGCCGACCGGGACAAGCGGTCCATGATCTTCCCGGTCAAGCGCCTGGCGGATCTTGGTTTCGAGATCTGGGCCACCCAGGGAACAGCGGACGTCCTGCGGCGGAACGGGGTCCGTGCCACGATCGTCCGTAAGCACAGTGACGGCCCGGGGCCGGACGGGGAGCCGGACATCGTGGCCAGGATCCTGGCCGGCGAGGTGGACCTGATCGTGAACACTCCGTTCGGCAGCCCAGGGCAGTCCGGCCCCCGGCTGGACGGGTACGAGATCCGCACCGCCGCGGTCCGGCGGAGCATCCCGTGCATCACGACCGTGCAGGGGCTGGGCGCGGCGGTGCAGGGCATCGAGGCCATCACCCGGGGCGAGGTGGGCGTGCGGTCGCTGCAGCAGCACGCCAGCGCCCTCCGGGGAGCCAGCCAGGAGCCGGGCGGCAGCGCCGGGCCAGCGCGGGCGGAGCCGGGGGCGCGCAGGGGGGAGGCGCCGTGACGGCCGGGCCCGGCGAGCGCGGATCGGCCCCGGCGCACGTCCAGGTCCGGGGGACCGTGCTCACCGTCCGCCGGGTCGACGCTTATTACGCGATGACCGTGGTCGCCCCCGCCATCGCCGCCCGGTTCCGGCCCGGCCAGTTCGTGGCGGTGGCGACCGGCGGGCCTGACACGTCGATGCTGCTGCAGCGCGCCTTTTCCATCCACGACGTGCGCCCGGATCACGGCGGGACGGTGGAGATCGTGATCTCGGTCGTGGGCCGGGGAACCCAGTGGCTGGCCGACCGCCGCACCCGGGATGTGCTGGACCTGGTGGGCCCGCTCGGGCGGCCGTTCCCGGTGCCCAGGGACCCGGTGAGCTGCCTGCTGGTGGGCGGCGGCTACGGGAGCGCCCCGCTGTTCCCGCTGGCCGCACGGCTGCGGGAGCGCCGCTGCCAGGTGGATTACCTGCTCGGGGCGGCCAGCGCGGACCGGGTGTTCGGCGCGCTCACTGCCCGCCGCACCGGCCGGAGCGCCACCATCACCACCGAGGACGGCTCGCTCGGCGCCCGTGGCATGGTCACGGACATGCTCACGCAGGTCATCCACGACGGGCGCACCGATGTCATCTACGCGTGCGGCCCGATGCCGATGCTGCGGGAGGTGGCCGCGGTGGCGGCGCGCTACGACATCCCGGTGCAGGCGCTGGTGGAGGAGACCATGGCGTGCGGGATCGGCGTCTGCATGACCTGCGTGCTGCCGGTGGTGGGGGAGGACGGGGTGACCCGGATGGCCCGTTCCTGCGTGGACGGCCCGGTCTTCCGCGGCGACCGGGTCCGGTGGGACGACGTCGGCACGATCCCGTTCGACGCGCTGGGGGCGCCCGGCTGGCAGCCCCGCCGGGAACCGGCCCCCGGAACCGGGGCAGCCGGGCGGGCTGCTGCGCCCGGGCGTTCGCCGGGGCAGGCACCCACCCCGGGGCAGGCTCCCGCGCCCGGGCGGGCTCCTTCGCCGGGGAGGGCTCCGGCGGGGCGGGACGGAGCGGCCCGGCGGGACGGTGCGCCGCAGCAGGACGGGCCGGGCGCTCGGGAGCGGGCACCCGGGCGGGACGGTGCTGGTCCCCGAGACCGGGCGGCCGGGCGCGGCGGGACGGGCGGCCGGGGAGGAACGGGTGCCCGTGGCGGGATGGGTGCCAGCGACGGGACGGGCGGCCGCGGAGCTGAGGTAAGGCGGGACGGGCCCGCGGGCGCCGCCGGGACGGAGCATTATGGCCGTTGACCTGCGGGCCAGGCTGGGGCACGTAGAGCTGCCCAACCCGGTCCTCACCGCTTCCGGATGCGCCGGCGCCGGCCGCGAGCTGGCGCAGTTCTTCGACATCGCGAAGATCGGCGCGATCGTGACCAAGTCGGTGATGGCGGCGCCGCGGGCCGGGCGGCCTACGCCGCGGATGGCCGAGACCGACAGCGGCATGCTCAACTCGATCGGCCTGCAGGGCCCGGGCATCGACGCGTTCCTGCAGCGGGACCTGCCGTGGCTGCTGTCGCGGGGAGCGCGGGCCGTGGTGTCGATCGCCGGCAGCACCGTCGAGGAGTACGCGGACCTGGCCAGCCGGCTGTCCGGCGCCGCCGGGGTGACCGCCATCGAGGTCAACATTTCCTGCCCGAACGTTGCCGACCGGGGCCAGGTGTTCGCGTGCAGCGCCGGCTCCGCAGCCGCGGTGACCGAGGCCGTTCGCAGCCGGGTCCGCTACGACATCCCGGTGTTCGCCAAGCTGTCACCCGACGTCACCGACATCGTCTCGATCGCCCGTGCCTGCGTGGAGGGCGGCGCTGACGGGCTCTCGATGATCAACACCCTGCTGGGGATGGCGATCGATACCGAGCGCATGCGCCCGGTGCTGGCCGGGGTCACCGGCGGGCTGTCCGGCCCGGCCATCCGGCCGGTCGCGGTCCGGTGCATCTGGCAGGTGCATGAGGCGCTGCCCGACGTCCCGATCATCGGCATGGGCGGCGTACGCACCGGCCGGGACGCGCTGGAGCTCATCCTGGCCGGGGCCGCCATGGTCAGCGTGGGGACCACGATCTTCCATGACCCGGGCGCGTGCCTGCGCATCCTGCGCGAGCTCGACGATGAGCTGGCCGCCAGGGGGGTGGAGCGGCTGGCCGACGTGATCGGGCTGGCTCACCAGGCGCATGCGGGGCCGGGATCCGGGGTACCGCGTCGGCTCTCGGGCAAGTCCGGTAGCGTTCTGTGATCCTCGGGAGGTGAAGCCGTGAGTGACCCGGCGCCGATCGCAGTCGCCCTGGACGCCCCTGACCTGGAGACCGCCGCCCGCTGGGCGGGACTGGTCACGCCGCATGTCAGCACCGTGAAGATCGGTCTTGAGCTGTACCTGAGGTACGGTCCCGGCGCCGTCGCGTCGATCCGCGGGGCCAGCGGGGTCAAGGTCTTCCTCGACCTGAAGCTGCACGACATCCCGGCCACGGTGGCGGGGGCGGCGCGGGCGGTGGCCCGGCTCCGCCCGGAGATCCTCACCGTGCACGCGACGGGCGGGCCCGAGGTGATCCGGTGCGCGACCGAGGCGGCGCCGGCCACGACGATCGCGGCCGTCACCCTCCTGACCTCACTCGGCCCGGCTGACCTGGAGCTCATCGGCATGGGCGGCTCCGTCACCGACGCGGTGGTGCGGCTCTCCGCGCTGGCGGTCGAGGCGGGCGCGGGCGCGCTGGTGTGCTCGCCGCAGGAGGTCGCCGCGGTCCGGGCCGAGGTCGGCCCGGGCATCACGCTGATCACGCCCGGCGTCCGGCCAGCCGGGTCGCAGGCGCATGACCAGGCCCGGGTGGCCACCCCGGAGGAGGCGCTGAGCAACGGCGCCGACCTGCTGGTGATCGGCCGCCCGATCACCGGCGCGCCCGACCCGGGCGCCGCGGCCGCCGCGATCGCCGCCCCGCTCCGGCGCCTCGCCGCCCCCTCGCGCTGACCGGCGGGGCCGCCGCCCCTCGCGCCGACCGGGGTGCAGCAAGGGCGGCGCTCCAGGGCCGGCGCACCCTCGGGTCGGCCGCCCCCGCCGGGGCGGCGCATCACCGCAGCCGGCGTACCTGCGGAGCGCGGTCCCTCCCCGGGGGCGCTCGCGGTCGGCGAAGGGGCAGAATGGGTTAATTCCGGGCTTAACCGTACTCGCGGGCGGGCGGCCGGCAGCAGCGCAGAAGACGCCCCATTTGACTACGATACGTATTCGGTCAAGCACAATGAGTAGTATCGGCTAATTTATGACGTGATAAACGGGGGTTCACGTTGCCCCGGAGAGCGGGACTCGCTACTTTCCCTTGCCGAACCATCTTTTCGATACAGAAACCCGAGGTGACCCGGAGTGGCTCTTCCTCCCCTCACTCCCGATCAGCGCGCAGCCGCTCTTGAGAAGGCAGCGAAGGCACGCAAGGAACGCGCAGAGGTCAAGAACAACCTGAAGCGCGGTTCCACCACCCTTCCCGCTGTGCTCAAGCTGGGGCAGAGCGATGACGTGATCGGTAAGATGAAGGTCTCAGCGCTGCTTGAGGCCATGCCTGGTGTTGGTAAGGTGCGTGCGCGGCAGATCATGGAGCGGCTGGGCATCGCTGAATCCCGGCGGGTTCGGGGCCTGGGCGCGAATCAGCGCGCGGCACTAGAGAACGAGTTCGGCGGTGATATCTGACTGACACTGGCGACCCCAAGGGCGGGCGCGGGGGACAAGGCCGCACGGCTCAATTGTCCGCTCATCGCGCACGCGGTACCGCGCTTGTCCGGGGGGGCCGCGAGAGTTCCCGGCTGACTGTCCTATCCGGCCCTTCTGGAGTCGGTAAGAGCACGGTTATCGCCGAGCTCCGGCGAGCGTGCCCCGGTATCTGGTTGTCGGTGTCGGTGACGACCCGGCCGCCGCGGCCCGGCGAGACGGCCGGCCGCGAGTACCACTTCGTCAGCGACGCCGAATTCGACCGCATGGCCGGGCACGGCGAGCTGCTCGAATGGGCTCAGTTCGCGGGGAACCGGTACGGGACGCCGCGGGCCCCGGTCATGAGCAGGCTGGCCGAGGGGGTCCCGGCGCTGCTGGAGATCGATCTCGCGGGCGCCCGGCAGGTGCGGCGGGCCATCCCCGCGGCGCTGCTCATCTTCCTCGCCCCGCCCTCCTGGGACGAGCTGGTGCGCAGGCTCACCCGGCGCGGGACCGAGCCGTCCGAGGTGATCAGCCGCAGGCTGGAAGCCGCCCGGGCGGAGATGGCCGCTGGCAGCGAGTTCGACGTGACGCTCGTCAACACGTCCGTCGAGGACGTCTGCCGGCAGCTGGTAACCTTGATGCTGCCCTTATCCGGGGCGCCCGGAGCGTCCTGAGCTGGGGCGATAGCCCGCATTCCACGACGGAAGGCACACGGTGGCAGGGATTTCCACGGCGGACGGCATCACCAACCCGCCGATCGACGACCTGCTTGATGTCGTTGACAGTAAGTACCGGCTGGTCATCATGGCCGCCAAGCGGGCACGGCAGATCAACGCCTACTACGCTCAGCTCGGCGAGGGCCTGCTGGAGTACGTCGGGCCGCTGGTTGAGACCCGTGTCCAGGAGAAGCCGCTCTCGATTGCGCTGCGCGAGATCCGCGACCGGCTGCTGACCGCCTCTGAGGCGCCTCCGGAGCCGGAAGAGTCCTGACCGCGGCCGGCCGATGCCAGCGCGTATCGTCCTGGGCGTCGGTGCCGGCGTCGCTGCCTACAAGGCATGCGAGCTGCTCCGGCTGCTCACCGAGTCCGGTCACCAGGTCCGGGTGGTGCCCACTCCCGGCGCGCTGCGGTTCGTCGGCGAGGCAACCTGGGCCGCGCTGTCCGGGCAGCCGGTCACGGCCAGTGCCTGGGACGACGTCCACGAGGTGCCGCACGTGCGGCTCGGCCGGGAGGCCGAGCTGGTGGTGGTTGCGCCGGCCACCGCCGACCTGCTGGCCCGGGCGGCGGCCGGGCGATCCGATGACCTGCTGACAGCGGTCCTGCTGACGGCCCGCTGCCCGGTGGTGTTCGCGCCCGCGATGCACACCGAGATGTGGGGGCATCCCGCTACCCGGGCGAACGTGGCCACCCTCCGGGCCCGCGGCTGCCTGGTCATCGACCCTGCCAGTGGCCGGCTGACCGGTGCCGACTCCGGGCCGGGCCGGCTGCCAGACCCGGCCGAGCTGTACGCGGTGGCGGTGGCGGCACTCGCGCGCGGCACCGCGGGCGGCGGCCCCGACCTGGCCGGGCGGCGGGTGGTGGTCTCGGCGGGCGGGACCAGGGAGGAGATCGACCCGGTCCGCTTCATCGGGAACTGGTCCTCCGGCCGCCAGGGCTACGCGCTCGCGCGGGCGGCGGCTGCCCGCGGGGCCAAGGTGTCGGTGGTGTCCGCCAACGTCGGGCTGGCCGATCCGGCCGGAGCGGAGGTCACGCACGTGGTGTCCGCCCGGCAGCTGCGGTCGGCGGTGCTGACGGCGGCCGCGGGCGCGGACGCGGTCGTCATGGCCGCCGCCGTGGCCGACTTCCGGCCCGGGGCCCGCAGCGACGTGAAAATCAAGAAGACCGGCGCGGCACCGGAGCCGGTGCGGCTGACCCAGAATCCCGACATCCTGCGGGAGCTCGCCGCGGCCAGGGAGCCGGGGCAGGTCATCGTGGGATTCGCGGCCGAGACCGACAACGTGCTGGCGAACGGCCGCGCCAAGCTCGCCGCCAAGGGGTGCGACCTGCTGGTCGTCAACCAGGTCGGGCCCGGGCTGGCGCTCGGCACCAGCGACAACGAGGCCGTCGTGCTCGGCGCCGACGGCAGCGAGACGCCGGTTCCGCGGGGCCCGAAGGAAGCGCTGGCCGACGTGGTGTGGGACCTGGTGGCGGCCAGGCTGACGGCCCAGCCAGGCTGACCGCCCACGCTGACGGCTACACTGCGGCGGAGCCCGTCCGTTCAGGAAAAGGAAAGATACGTGGCTCGTCGCCTCTTTACCTCCGAGTCCGTCACGGAAGGCCATCCCGACAAGATGGCGGACCAGATCAGTGACGCGCTCCTCGACGGCATCCTCAAGGATGACACCAGCAGCCGCGTCGCGGTGGAGACGCTGATCACCACCGGCCAGGTACACGTGGCCGGCGAGGTGACGACCGAGACGTACGTCGACATCCCCGGCATCATCCGGGACAAGATCCTCGAGATCGGCTACGACTCGTCGCTCAAGGGCTTCGACGGGGCGTCCTGCGGGGTCTCGGTGTCGATCGGGTCCCAGTCGCCGGACATCGCCCAGGGCGTCGCGGACGCCTACGAGTTCCGGGAGGGCGAGGGCACCAGCGAGCTGGACCGGCAGGGCGCGGGCGACCAGGGCCTCATGTTCGGGTACGCGTGCCGGGAGACGCCGGAGCTCATGCCGCTGCCGATCATGCTCGCGCACCGGCTGGCCCGGCGGCTGGCCGAGGTGCGGCGCAGCGGCGACGTGCCGTACCTGCGCCCGGACGGCAAGACCCAGGTGACCGTCGAGTACGACGGTGACCAGCCGGTGCGGCTCGACACCGTGGTGGTGTCAGCGCAGCACGCGCCCGACATCGACCTGAAGGAACTGCTCGCGCCGGACGTGCGGGACCTGGTGGTGACGCCGGTGGTGGCAGAGCTGGCGCTGGACACGGCCGGGTACCGGCTGCTGGTCAACCCGACCGGGCGGTTCGAGGTGGGCGGCCCGATGGGTGACGCCGGCCTGACCGGCCGCAAGATCATCATCGACACGTACGGCGGCATGGCCAGGCACGGTGGCGGGGCGTTCTCCGGCAAGGACCCGTCCAAGGTGGACCGCAGCGCCTCGTACGCGATGCGCTGGGTGGCCAAGAACGTGGTGGCCGCGGGGCTGGCCGACCGGTGCGAGGCGCAGGTCGCCTACGCGATCGGGAAAGCCATGCCGGTCGGGCTGTTCGTGGATTGCTTCGGCACCGAGCGGGTGCCGGCTGAGCGGATCCAGGACGCCGTGCTCGAGGCGTTCGACCTGCGGCCGGCCGCGCTCGTCCGCGACCTGGACCTGCTGCGGCCCATCTACGGCAAGACCGCTGTCTACGGTCATTTCGGCCGGGAAGAGCCCGACTTCTCCTGGGAGCGCACCGACCGGGCGGAGCGGCTGCGCGCCGCCGCCGGCGGCTGACCGGCCGGGCCGGCACGTGACCGCCGGCACCTGACCGCCGGCGCCTGACCGGCGGTGCCTGACCGCGAGCACCTGACCGGCTGTGCTGCCGCGCGCGGTCACGGCACACGCGGCACGGGCGGGCCGGCTAGGGAGCCGGACTGGTCCAGCGGCTCTGGTAGGACAGGACCGTGGCAACGGCAGCCGGGAGCACCAGGCAGGGCGGCTCCGGGCGGGGCGCGCGGGGCGCGCGGGCGCGCCGTCCCCGGGCGCCCGTCCAGGTCGCCGGCCGGCTGCCGGTCGCCCGGGTGGCGGTGGACGTGTCCCTCGCCCACCTGGACCGGCCTTTCGACTACCTGGTGCCGGCCCGGATGTCGGAGGCGGCGGTGCCGGGCTGCCGGGTCCGGGTCCGCTTCGCCGGCCAGCTGATGGACGGGTACCTGCTGGACCGGGCGGCGGCCAGCGACCACCCCGGGCGGCTCATGCCGCTGGAACGGGTGGTGTCACCCGAACCGGTGCTGCGCCCGGAGATCGCGGCGATCGCCCGCGAGGTCGCGGACCGGTACGCCGGTACGCTCGCCGACGTGCTGCGGCTGGCCATCCCGCCGCGGCACGCGGGAGCAGAGGCACGGCCGATGGCGGTCACCGCCGGGGCCGGCGGCCTCGCCCGGCCCGCGCCCGGCCAGTGGTCGCGCTACCCGGCGGGAGAAGCGTTCCTGGGAGCGCTGGCGGACGGGCGGGCGCCGCGCGCGGTGTGGACGGCGCTGCCGGGCCCCGGGTGGC
>DASQSC010000037.1:0-3387 GCA_035642555.1 Streptosporangiaceae bacterium
GCGCCCGGTCACCTCCAGGTGCAGGCAGATCCGCGCCGTCGAGGTCAGCGACTCGAAGAAGTGCCTGGTCAGCGTCGTGTCGTAGGTGCCGATCAGCGGCGCCATCCCGGCCGGCTCGGCGTGCACCAGGTACGGCCGGCCCGACAGGTCTACCGCGGCCCGGGCGAGGGTCTCGTCCAGCGGCACGGCCGCGTCGCCGAACCGGGTGATCCCGGCCTTGTCGCCGAGCGCCTCGGCCAGTGCCTGCCCGAGCGCCAGCGCCGTGTCCTCGACCGTGTGGTGAGCGTCGATCTCGACGTCGCCGGTGGCCCGGACGGTCAGGTCCAGCAGGCCGTGCTTGCCGAGCTGGGCGAGCATGTGATCGAAGAAGGGCACCCCGGTGCTCGCCTCGGCGCTGCCGCTGCCGTCGAGCTCCAGCTCGACCACGACCTGCGTCTCCCCGGTGACCCGCTCCACCCGGGATGCCCGGCTCACCGCAGGCTCCCGGTGGCGGGCCCGGCCGCCCCGGCCAGGTCGGCGGCGAGCACCCGGGCCAGCGCCGACCGGAACGCCGCCACCTCCTCCGGCGTCCCCACGCTCACCCGGAGCCAGCCGGGCGGCCCGGTCTCGCGCACCAGCACCCCGGCCGCCAGCAGTGCCTGCCACACCGCGTGCCGGTCGGCGAACTCGCCGAACAGGGCGAAGTTGGCGTCCGAGTCAGCGACCGCCAGGCCCTGCCCGCGCAGCCATGCCACCAGCGAGTCCCGTTCGCAGCGGATGGCGGCGACGGTCGCCAGCAGCTCTTCCGCGTGCGCCACCGCCGCGCGCGCCACCGCCTGGGTGACCGCGGACAGGTGATACGGAAGCCGCACCAGCAGCAGCGCGCTGATCACGGCCGGGTCCGCCGCCAGGTAGCCGAGCCTCGCGCCGGCCAGCGCGAACGCCTTGGACATGGTGCGGGCGACCACCAGCCGCCGGTAGCGCGGGAGCAGCCGGAGCGCGGTGGCCGCCGGGTCGCGCGCGAACTCGGCGTAGGCCTCGTCCACCACCACCATGCCGGGCGCGGCCTGGCACACGGCCTCGATCACCGCTGGCGGCAGCGCCGTGCCGGTCGGGTTGTTGGGCGATGTGAGGAACACCACATCCGGCTGGTGCTCGCGGATGGCGACGACCGCCCGGCCGGGATCGAGCCCGAAGTCGGTGTCGCGGGACCCGCTGATCCAGCCGGTCCCGGTGGCCCGGGCGATGATCGGATGCATCGAATACGACGGCTCGAACCCGATCGCGGTCCGCCCCGGGCCGCCGAACGCCTGCAGCAGCTGCTGGATGATCTCGTTGGACCCGTTGGCCGCCCACACCTGCTCGGGGCCCAGGCCGTGCCCGAGGTAGCCGGCGAGATCGGCGCGCAGGGCGAAGGCCTCCCGGTCCGGGTACCGGTTCAGCGTGGCGGCGGCCCCGTTCACCGCGCCGGTGATCGCCCGCACCAGCCGCGGCGACGGCGGGTACGGGTTCTCGTTGGTGTTCAGCCGGACCGGGACATCCAGCTGCGGCGCGCCGTAGGGAGCGTGCCGCGCCAGGTCCGGCCGCACCGGCAGCCAGCCGGGTATCGTCACCGGTCCGCTCCCGGCCCGGCCGGGACGCGGGCCCGGACCGCGGCCACGTGCGCGGCCAGGTCCTCGGCGCCGCCGAGCGCGTCGATGCCCGGCGCCACCTCGGCGAGCGCCGCCTCGGAGGACTCCACCACGTGGATGCCGCGCAGGAACGACAGCACCGAGAGCCCGCCGGTGTGCCGGGCGGTGCCGCCGGTGGGCAGCACGTGGTTCGAGCCCGCCAGGTAGTCGCCGAGCGAGACCGGCGAGTAGGGGCCGACGAACACCGCGCCGGCGTTGCGGACCCGGGCGGCGAGCCCGGCCGCGTCCTCGGCCTGGATTTCCAGGTGCTCGGGCGCCCAGGCGTCGGTCACCGCCAGCGCCGCGCCGGTGTCGTCCACCAGCACGCAGGCCGACTGGGCGGCCAGGGCCTGCTGGATGCGGTCGCGGTGGCGGGCCGCGGCGAGCCGCGGCCCGAGCGCCTTCTCGGCCCGGTCGGCCAGGCCGGGATCGCTGGTGACCAGCAGGCAGGCAGCCAGCGGGTCATGCTCGGCCTGGGCGATCAGGTCGGCCGCCACGAAGTCGGGGTCGGCGGTGTGGTCGGCGATGATCGCGATCTCGGTCGGCCCGGCCTCGGCGTCGGTGCCGATCACGCCCCGCAGCAGCCGCTTGGCGGCGGCCACGTAGATGTTGCCGGGGCCGGTCACCACGTCGGCCGGGGCGCAGTCGGCGGTGCCGTAGGCGAACATGGCGATGGCCTGCGCGCCGCCGGCCGCGTGGACCTCCTGCACGCCGAGCAGGGCACAGGCGGCGAGCACCACCGGGTGCGGCAGGCCGCCGTGCCCGGGCCGCGGCGGCGAGCTGACGGCGATCTGGCCGGCCCCGGCGACCTGGGCCGGGACCACGTTCATGACCACCGACGACGGGATGGGCACCAGACCGCCAGGCACGTACACGCCGGCCCTGCCCACCGGGACATAACGCTCGGTGACCGTGATGCCGGAGGCCACCGTGGTCACCGGGCTGGCGGGCAGCTGCGCGGCGTGAACCAGCCGGGCGCGGCGGGCCGCCTCCGTCAGTGCCGCCCGGACCGCCGGGTCGAGCGCGGCCAGCGCGTCGCTCAGCGCCTGCGCCGGGACCCGGGTGGTGGCGAGGTCGACGCCGTCGAACCGGGCGGTGTACTCCCGGACCGCCGCCGCCCCGCGCCGCCGCACGTCCTCGCACACCGGCCGTACCTGCTCGGCGGCCGCGGCCGCATCAAGCCCGGCCCGCGGCAGTACCCCGGCCAGCTTTTCCCTGCTGAGCGAGGCGGCGGGCCGCCCGCGCAGATCGATCCTGGACAGCACCCGCCTAGTCTAGGGGCGGCAGGGAGGGCTGCCGGGAGCGCGTCGCCGCCAGCTCGATCGCGCCCGCGGTCAGTCCCGCCGCCAGCGGCCAGGCCGCCAGCGCCGGGGCGGCCCGCAGCGTCAGCGCGTCCCGCAGCCGGGCGCCGGGCGGCAGGGTCGCGAGCAAGTGGTGGAAGGCGGCGAGCCCGGACTGCTGCCCGGTCCAGCGGGCGACAAACGCCGCCGCCAGCGCGCCCGCCAGCACCCCGGCCATGGCCACCGGGCCGTGCCTGCGCACCGCGAGCAGGTAGCCGAGCGCGCCGGACACCACCCCGCCGGCCAGGCAGATGAGGCAGAAGGCCACGTCCGCGCCGAAGTACGCCCCGGTCTCGACGTTGACCAGCGCGGCCGCGCCGTGGCTGGTCATCACCAGCAGCGCCCGGGGCGCCACCGCCGCCCACCCGTACCCGGCGGCCAGGCCCAGCAGGGCGGTC
>DASQSC010000038.1:0-3461 GCA_035642555.1 Streptosporangiaceae bacterium
GGCTGGTTCGGCCAGGTCGGGGACAACGACCGGGCAGAGTGGGCCAAGGTCGAGCTGGACGAGGCGCTGGCCGCTACGGCCCTGCTGCTGGGCCGGCGGAGCTACGAGTGGTTCGCGGCGCGCTGGTCATCGCGGACTGGCGAGCTGGCGGAACGGCTGACCAGCCTGCCCAAGTACGTCGTGTCCTCGACCCTCCGCGATCCCGGCTGGAACAACTCGACGGTGCTGACGGGGCACGCGCTGACCGACGTCGCGACGCTCAAGCAGCGGCTGACCGGGGACATCGTCGTCTACGGCAGCTTTCGGCTCGGGCACGCGCTGATGGCGCACGACCTCGTCGACGAGCTGCGGCTGATGATCTACCCGTTCGTGCTCGGGGCCGGTCAGCGGCTCTTCAGCGAGACCGGCGGCACCAAGCCGATGCGGCTCATCAGCAACCGGGCCGTCGGTGAAAGCCTCGCGTTCCTCACCTACCAGCCCGTCCGGCCCCATTGACCCGGCCGCCAGGTCAATAGAGGATTTGGGTGGCTGATACCCAATTGGGCGGTCGTTCTCCAAAAGGGGGGATCATGCGCGGTCTTTCCCGACTGAGCAGGAACGGCATTTCGGCCGGCTTATTAGCCAGCGCACTGACCGTGACCGGCGGGGCGACGGCGCTGGCGGGCCCGGTCACGCCACCGGCGGGGGCCCAGGCCGGGCCGGGTGCCGTCGCGGCCGGTACGCCGGGCGGGCGCCTGATGGCGGAGTTCGCCGCGGCTGCCAGGCAGTTCCAGGTGCCGGCGAGCGTGCTGCTCGCGCTCGGATACAACGAGTCCCGGTGGGAGCAGCACGGCAATTCGCCGAGCGCGGACGGCGGCTACGGGATCATGGACCTCACCGCTCCGTCGTTCACGGCGGCCAACGGCCGCAACGGCGGGCTGCAGCAGATCAAGCTGGCCAGTACCCGCTATACGCTGTCCGACGCCGCCCGGCTGCTGCACGTCCCGCTGGCCGCGCTCAAGACCAGCGCCGCCCTGAACATCCGCGGCGCAGCGGCCGACCTGGCGAGGTACGCGCGGCAGCTGAACGGCGGCACCCTGCCCGCCACCATCGGCGGCTGGTATGGCGCCGTCGCCGCCTACAGCGGCGACACCACCAGGCAGGCCGCGGCGATGTTCGCCGGGGAGGTGTTCGGCACGATCCGCAGCGGCGCCGCGCTGGTCACCACCGGACGGCAGGCGATGCGCCTGGCCGCGGCGCCCGGGGTGCAACCGCAGACCGGCGCGATCACGCGGCTCGGCCTGAAGGCCGCACCGGCCGGCGGCAGTGCCGCAGGGGCCAACGGCTCCGCTCCGGCCGGCAGCGATGCTGCGGCGACCGACTGCCCCGCGGCGCTGAACTGCCAGTTCATCCCCGCCGCGTACGCCCTGGATCCGCCGTTCACCGACCCGTTCAACTACGGCGACTACGACAAGGCCAACCGGCCTGCCGACCTCAAGATCGACTCGATCGTGATCCACGACACCGAGGAGTCCTACCCGGACACGATCGCCACGTTCACCAACCCGGGCTCGTACGTCAGCTCCAACTACGTGATCCAGTCATCGACCGGGAACGTCACCGAGATGGTCCGGCCGCAGGACGGCGTGGCCTGGGCCGTGGGCAACTGGTACTACAACACCCACTCGATCAGCATCGAGAACGAGGGCTTCGCCGCTCAGGGCGCCAGCTGGTTCACGAACGCGATGTACCGGTCGGACGCTCTGCTCGTGCGCTACCTCGCCCGCACGTACGACGTCCCGCTGGACCGGGAGCACATCGTCGGCCACGACAACGTGGGCGGCCCCAGCAACTCCCTCAACGCGGTGCAGCACTGGGACCCCGGCCCGTTCTGGAACTGGAACTACTTCATGTCCCTGGTGCTCGGGATGAACCCGGATGCCCACCGGGCGGGGCAGGGCTCGGCCGGGGCCGCCGGGCACCACGTCGTCACGATCTCACCGGACTTCGCGGCCAACCAGCCGCCGATCACCGACTGCCAGAGCGGCACCTGCGTCACGCTGCCGCGGCAGCGGGCGAACTTCGTCTACCTGCACACCCAGCCCGACGCCAGCTCGCCGCTGCTGTCCGATTCGACCCTGCATCCGGACGGCTCAGCAGGCACCACGGTGGACAGCGACTGGTCGGACAAGGCGCCGACCGGGGAGCAGTATGTCCTCGCCGGCCGCAGCGGCGACTGGACCGGGATCTGGTTCGGCGGCCAGGCCGGCTGGTTCTACGACCCGCCCGGCCCGGGCAGCACTGCCAGGTTCACCGGCGGCCAGGTGGTCACGCCCAAGCCGGGACTGACATCCGTCCCGGTGTACGGCAGCGCTTTCCCGGAGGCGTCGGCCTATCCCGCGGACGTCCCAGTGCAGGCGAACGACCCGCTCACCTACAGCTTCCCCGCCGGGCAGGCGTACGTGACGACCGGGCTGGTACCCGACGACTACTACCACGCGGTCACGTTCGACAACAGCGCCCCCGACGACCACACCGTGATCCACGGGACGACCCGGTACTACGAGATCGTGTACAACCACCGGTTCTATTACGTGAACGCCGCCGACGTGCGGCTGGCGCACCTGGGTTGAGGGGAACGCCCGCGGCAGGGGGTGTAACGGATTCGCCGGCGCCAGCGTTCCGTCGGTGCGGCATTCCTTCTACCTCCCAAGGCCATTACATGAGAACTTTCCCCTCGCGTAACGCGCTGGCTGTGGTTGCTGGCGTAGCGCTCCTGCCCGCTGGGCTCGCGCTGGCGCTGGTGGCGCCCGCCGCGGGCGCCACCAGCCACCCCGCCACGCACCATTCCGCTGGCGCCTCTCCCTCCCCGCAGGCTTCTGCCCATGCCAAGCAGGGCGGCAGCGGATCGTCCTCCCATCACAACGGCGCAGCCTCGGCTGACCCGGCCACCGCTGCGGCACACGGCCCGGGAAACGGCAAGCCGCCGGCCTCCCGGAAGGGTGACAACGGCACCGTCAAGATCCACAACACCACGACCCCGGTTACCGATCCGCGTAACGAGCCCCATGTCTGCCACTTCTACCTGGACGGCTTCGGGTTCGACGCGGGCCAGCCCGTGTCCTGGCACATCGAGTCGTGGCCGCCGACCGGCGACCGAAGCACGGTCAGCGCAGGCGCGCTGGCGGTGGACGGCAACGGCAACGGCCACACGGCGCCGATGACGCTGGCGAACGGCCACTACAAGCTGTTCTGGAATTTCACACCTGAGCACGGCGCGGCGAAGCACAAGGTGTTCTGGGTCAAGTGCCCGGGCAAGCACAACCCGCCGCCCAGCACGCCACCCGCCACGCCGCCCAGCACGACCCAGCCGCCGTCACCGGCGTCCGCCGGCGCGCCGTCACCCGGCCAGGGCTCGCCGCCCGGCCACGGCGGGCTGCCCGTCACCGGCTGGCCGCTGGCGCTGATCGCCGGAGCGGGTG
>DASQSC010000039.1:0-2217 GCA_035642555.1 Streptosporangiaceae bacterium
ATCATGGGCGACTTCTTCGGGATCCTGGCAGCGGGACCGTTCTTCTTCGTCAGCGCGTGGGTGCTGATGCTGTTCGCCGGGATCGTGGGCGCCGACGTCGGGATCCACCCGTTCGGGTACGTCACCTCGATGGTGGTCACGATCGGGCTGTGGCTGACGCTGGCCCCGGCTGTCGGCTCCATCGCGCGCGGCGTCAGGGGCATGACCAGGAGGTCCTGAACCGCCGCCTCAGCCGGGCGGGCCGTCCGGCGGCAGTGCCTCCCCGCCGGACGGCCGTGCCCCGGTGCCACGGAACAGCACCCGGTCGAGCCGGATCGCCGCGTAGCCCAGGGCTGACAGCGCGCAGACGATCAGCAGGTCGGTCACCGGCAGCGGCCGGGTGTGCAGCAGTTCCTGCAGGAACGGCAGGTAGACGCCCGCGAACTGCAATGCGAGCGCGGCGATCACCGCCACCGGCAGCAGCGGGTTGGCCCGGCTGCCCGGCAGCGCCCGGGATCCCAGCGCGACCGCTAGCTGGGTGCTTCCCAGCGCGAAGAACGCCATGCTCTGCCACGGCCGGCCGGTGGCGTGCCCCCACACCGCCACGGCCAGCGTGACCGCGGCCACCACCAGTCCGACCCGGGCGATCCGCTGCCAGAGCCCGGCCCCGAGCACGCTCTCGGCGGGCGGTCGCGGCGGCCGCTTCATCATCCCCGGCTCGGCCGGCTCGCTGCCCAGCGCCACCCCGGGCAGGCCATGGGTGAGCAGGTTCACCCACAGGATCTGCGCGGGCAGCAGCGGCAGCGCCAGCCCGAACCCGGGCCCGGCCAGCATCACCGCGATCTCGGCGGCGCCGCCCGACAGCCCGTACAGCAGGAACCGGCGGATGTTCGCGTACACCCGGCGGCCCTCCTCGGCCGCGGCAACCACCGTGCCGAGCTCGTCGTCGGCCAGCACCAGGTCGGCGGCCTGCCGGGCGACCTCGGTGCCGCGCCTGCCCATCGCCACCCCGATGTCGCTGCGCCGCAGCGCGGGCCCGTCGTTCACCCCGTCGCCGGTCATCGCCACCACGTCCCCGGCCCCGCGCCGGGCCTCGATGATGCCGAGCTTCTGCTCCGGGGTCGCCCGCGCGTACACGCTGGCCGGCCGGCCGGCGTTGTCCTCCCGGCAGTCCACCACCTCCCCGCCGGGCGGGATGATGCCCAGCTCGGCGGCGATGGCGCGGGCGGTGGCCGGGTGGTCGCCGGTGATGAGCACCGGCTCGATGCCGGCGGCCTGGCAGGCGGCGATGGTGCGGGCCGCCGCCAGCCGCGGCGGGTCGAGGATGGCGACCAGGCCCAGCAGCCGCAGCCCCGTGCCCAGCTCGGCCGGGGGCGGCGGCGCCGGGCGGTCGGTGCTGGCCACGGCCAGCACCCGGAACCCCTCGGCGGCGAGCTGCTCCGCTCGCGCCGCGGCCCGGCCGGCCAGCCCGTTGCCGCCGGCCAGCACCGGCGGGCCCAGCATCACCTCGGGCGCCCCCTTGGCCAGCACCCGGACCCCGCCGCCGGTCAGTGCGTGCTCGGTGACCATCCGCTTCCGTTCGCTATCGAACGGGATTTCCGCGGTGCGCGGCATAGCGGCCGCCACCTGGGCCGGGTCCACCCCGGCCTTGACCGCCGCTGCCAGCAGGGCTGCCTCGGTCGGGTCGCCCACGCTCACCCACTCGCCGGCCTCGCCGCGGCGGATCGCCGCGTCGTTGCACAGCGCGGCGGCTTCGAGCAGCTCGGTGAGGTCTGGCGCGGACCCGGGGAGCAGCCGGCTCCGGTTCCGGATAATCTCCCCCTCCGGCGCGTAACCGGTGCCCGTGACCTCGGCCTCGCCGGCCGGGGTCCACAGCCGGCGGGCCACCATCGTCCCCTCGGTCAGGGTCCCGGTCTTGTCGGTGGCCAGCACGGTCACCGAGCCGAGCGTCTCCACTGCCGGCAGCCGCCGGATCAGGGCGTGCCTGGCCGCCATCCGCCGCGCGCCCAGGGCCAGCGCGAGCGTCACCACCGCCGGCAGGGATTCCGGCACGGCCGCCACCACCAGGCTGATCGCGGTGATGATCATGAGCTCCAGCGACTGCCCGCGGGCCAGGCCCAGCGCCAGCACGATCGCGCACAGCGCCACCGCCGCCACCGCCAGCGCCCGGCCGACGCCTACCAGCCGCCGCTGCAGCGGAGTCAGCCCGGCGGGCGGGGACAGCAGCGCCGCCACCCG
>DASQSC010000040.1:0-5181 GCA_035642555.1 Streptosporangiaceae bacterium
CGGTCAGGACGCGCGGGCGACCGGGGGGTCCAGCCGGAGCGGCGCCACCAGCCTGGCGTCTGCCAGCACCCGCAGCGCGCGCCGCTCGTCTTCGCCTATCTCGGGCTGGCTCTGGCCGGTGTCCTGCAGCGCGGTGACCACGCAGTCATCGCACCCGATGCCGCGCATCAGGCAGCGGTCGCACTCGATCAGCATGCCTCCACCTCCCGTCCGGTCCGGGCGTATCCCCGGGACGCGCCCTCATGCGTCACCGACCCTAGGCACGGGCACTGACAATTCCCGGGCCCGGCGCCCGCCGCGCGCCCGCCCCGGGAGTGCCCCCCGGGGACTCCCCTCAGCCCGGCGCCACCACGCCCCGCGCCTCCCCGCCGGGGCGCGCCTCCGCCAGAGTGTCGGTGGCCGGCCCTACGGTTAGCTCGTGCCCGAGCACGATGCGACACCAGCGCGACAGGCCGGCGCCGGCGGGCGACCGGGACCGTTCGGCTGGCTGGACTTCGTGATCGTGGACGTGGAGACGACGGGCTGGACACCCGGCGAAGCGGAAATTACCGAGATCGGGGCGGTCCGGATGACCGGCGGCCGGGTCCGGGACGTGTTCTCGTACCTGGTGAACCCCGGCTGCCTGATCCCGGCGGCGATCACCACGCTGACCGGGATCACGCAGCCACTGGTCACCGCGGCGCCGCCGGTCTCGGCGGTGCTGCCGGGATTCCTGGCATTCGCCCGCGGCTGCGTGCTGACCGCGCACAACGCGCCGTTCGACCTCGGCTTCCTGACCGCCGCCTGCCAGGCCAGCGGGCTTGCCTGGCCGGACTTCCCGGTGCTCGACACGGCAGAACTTGCCCGCAGCCTGCTCGGGCCGGACGAGGTGCCCGACCGCAAGCTGCGCACGCTCGCGCAGTATTTCCGGACCGCCGCCTCGCCCCGCCACCGCGCCCTCGCCGATGCCCTGGCCACAGCGGACGTGCTGGAATGCCTGCTGCACCGGGCCGCGGCGGCGGGCATGCAGACCCTTGCCGCGATCCTGCCGGCGACTGGCGGTACGCTACCGCCGGACGGTGGAGCGAGCCGGGGAGGCAGCGAGTGATCACCGCGATCGTGCTGATCCGGGCCGATGTGGCGCGGATCCCGGAGACCGCTGCGGCCATGGCCCAGATCCCGCAGGTCAGCGAGGTCTACTCGGTGACCGGCGAGTTCGACCTGGTGGCGATGGTGCGCGTGCGCGCCCACGAGGAACTCGCCGATGTCATCCCGGGCCGGCTGAACCGGGTGGAGGGCGTGACGCACACCGAGACGCACATCGCGTTCCGCACCTACTCCCGGCATGACCTGGAGGCCGCGTTCGCCCTCGGCTACTCCGAGGGCACCTGACCGGCTACTCCGGCTACTCCGGCGGCACCTGACCGGCCAGCCGCCGGGTGGCGGCGGCCCACTCGTCCAGCAGCCGCGCGGCGGCACCGGAATCGAGCGCCGCTGCGGCCCGCGTGATGCCGTCCGCCAGCGCCGGCACCAGGGCGTCCGGGCCCGGCACCCCGGCGGCGGCGGCAAGCGCCGCGGCCGCGTTCAGCACCACCGCGTCCCGTACCGGCCCCTGGTCGCCCGCCAGCACGCTGCGGACCACGGCGGCGTTGTGGGCAGCGTCGCCGCCGCGCAGGTCTTCCGGCTGCGACCGGGGAATCCCCAGCTCCCCCGGGTCGAGCGCGGTCTCGCTGACCGTGCCCTGGTGCACCAGCCAGACCGTGGACGCGCCCGCCGTGGTGAGCTCGTCGAGCCCGTCGTGACCGTGGAACACCAGCGCCGAGCAGCCCCGCCCGGCCAGCACTCCCGCCAGCACCCCGCCCATCCGCGGGTCGGCCACCCCGACCGCCTGCGCCGCCGGGTGGGCCGGGTTGGCGACCGGGCCGAGGAAGTTGAACACGGTCGGCACCCCCAGCTCCCGGCGCGGCACGATGACGTGCCGGAGAGCGGGGTGATACAGCGGCGCGAACAGGAAGACGATCGGCGCCTGCGCCGCCAGTTGCTCGCTGGCCTGCGGCGGCAGGTCGATGACCACCCCCAGCGCCTCCAGCACGTCCGCGGCCCCGCACGCCGAGGAGGCCGCCCGGTTCCCGTGCTTGGCCACCCGGGCCCCGGCCGCCGCGGCGACGATCGCGCCCATGGTGGAGATGTTGACGGTGTGCGCGGCGTCGCCCCCGGTGCCGACCAGGTCCACCAGCGGGCCGGGCAGGCTGACCGGCGTGGCGTGCGCGAGCATGGCCTCGGCCAGCCCGCTGACCTCGCCCGGCGTCTCGCCCTTGATCCGCAGCGCGACCCCGAACCCGGCGATCTGGGCCGGCGTCGCGGCACCCTCCATGATCTCGTTCATGGCCCAGGCCGTCTCGTCCGGCGTGAGCGCCTCTCCCCGGATCAGCGCGCCGATCAGCGCAGGCCAGGCGGCACGTGAGTCCATGACGGCCCCTCTGTGGCTCATAATCAGGAAATTGTTTCCGAACGATCGCCGCCCGCCGCAGGCGGCTGCCGGAAGGATGACGCCGGATGGGATGCGGGCGCAACCGGCCGGCGGCTGCCGCCGCCGGCCGGGAGGCCGGTCAGGCCTGGGCCGGGGCGGCGCGGCCGGCCACCTGCCGCATCAGCCCGGCCAGCGCCGTGGCCAGCGCGCCCGGGTCGATGGGGTGGCTGGTTACCGCGTCAGCGCGGGACCAGGTGGCAAGCCAGCCGTCGTCGGCGCGGCCGATGATCAGCAGCACCGGCGGGCAGTCGTGGATCTCGTCCTTGGCCTGGCGGCAGATGCCCATGCCGCCGGCGGGCTGCGCCTCGCCGTCGAGCACCATGACGTCGGCTCCCCCGGCGTCTAGCAGGCGGAACAGCGCCGGGGCGGTGGCTACCTCGATGATCTCGGCCTCGGGAACGTCCGGTGCCGGACGGCGGCCGATGGCGAGCCGCACCCGGTCGCGGGTGCCGGCATCATGGCTGAATACGACGACCTTCATGACTTGATGTTATCGACATAGTCACATCCAGGGGGTCGGCCGACGGTCCCCTACGCGGTGTCGTAATAATGGCCATCGTGGCCACTGCAACCACGAGCCAGGCGCAGCCTCGCACGCCCTCGAGCCGTCCCAACCTTGTCAGCGTCGGCACCATCATCTGGCTGTCCTCAGAGCTGATGTTCTTCGCGGCCCTGTTCGCGATGTACTTCACCATCCGCTCGGTTGACAAGGGGAACGGGCTGCCCTGGCCGGGCGCCCACCTGGACCTAACGCTCGGCTCCGTCAACACGACCGTGCTGCTGCTCTCCAGCGTCACCTGCCAGATGGGGGTGTTCGCGGTCGAACGGGGCCAGATCCGGCGGTCCGCCGGGATCTGGAACGTCAGCAGGTGGGGCCTGCGCGAGTGGTACGTGCTCTCGTTCCTGATGGGCCTTTACTTCGTGCTCGGGCAGGGATACGAGTACCTGGCCCTGATCCGGGAGCAGCACCTCACGCTGTCGTCGAGCGGGTACGGCTCGGTCTTCTACATCCCGACCGGGTTTCACGGGCTGCACGTGACCGGCGGCCTGATCGCGTTCCTGTTCCTGCTCGGGCGCACCTACGCGGCCAAGCGCTTCACGCATGAGCAGCAGGTCAGCGCCATCGTCGTGTCCTACTACTGGCACTTCGTCGATGTGGTGTGGATCGGCCTGTTCACGACCATCTACCTGATCCACTGACCGGACCGGATGACGAGATGAGCTCCGCAGAACCGAAACCGAGGAACCCGTGAGACCGATCACGTCGCTGCGGCGGCACCGGGTGGCCGGGTACGCCGTCGTACTGCTGGGCCTGGTCGGCGCCGGCGCCGCCTACACCGCCGTGGCAGGCCAGCCGGGCACCGCCGCGGCGGACGCGTCCCCGGTTTCCCGGCAGCAGATCGCCGAGGGCCAGGCGCTGTTCGCGCGGACCTGCGCGAGCTGCCACGGCCTTCACGCGCAGGGGGTCTCCGGCGCGGGGCCGAGCCTGATCGGCGTGGGCGCCGCGGCGGTGGACTTCCAGGTCAGCACCGGCCGCATGCCCGGCAAGATCACCAGCGCCGAGATGCCGCAGCGGCCGGTGGTCTTCAGCCAGACCCAGATCCACGCGCTGGCGGCCTACGTGGCGTCGCTGGGGGGCGGCCCGGCCATTCCGTCCGGCGACCAGGTGAACTCGGCGGGCGCCAACCTCGCGCTCGGCCAGCAGCTGTTCATCACCAACTGCGCGCAGTGCCACAACTTCGCCGGCGCGGGCGGCGCGCTGACCTACGGCAAGTTCGCGCCGGCGCTGAACCACGCCACCCCCACCCAGATGTACGAGGCGATGCAGACCGGCCCCGAGGCCATGCCGGTGTTCAGCGACACCACTATCACCCCCGATCAGAAGCGGGACATCATCGCCTACGTCAGCAAGGTGCGCGGCCAGCCGGACCCGGGCGGGTTCAGCCTGGGCCGGGTGGGGCCGGTGACCGAGGGGCTGGTGGCCTTCCTCGGCGGCATCGCGGTCCTGATCTTCGCGGCCATGTGGATCACCATGAAGCGACGTGAATCATGAGCGACATGACAGAGGGCCCGCGTGACCTGCCGCAGGGCAGTGACGGCGAGCAGGATGAGGGCTCGCGGGCGCCGCACCGGGTTATCGGCACCCCGCCGCCGGCCGAGGCCAGGACCCTGCTGGCCACCGAGCAGGAGCCGCCGCAGCGCCCGCGGGTCATCGTGCCCACCGGCCCCGCGGCCAAGCGGGGCGAGCGGCTCGTCGCCACCTGCTTCCTGCTGTCCGGGCTGGCCAGCATCGGGTTCGTCGCTTCCTACGTGACGCTGCGGCCAGGCTCGCTCGACGCCACGTTGCGGTCCAACCTGACCCTGGGCATCGCCATGTCGGTCGCCTTCGGGGCCGTCGCGGTCGGGGCGGTGCTGTGGGTCCGGCTGCTGATGCCGAAGGTGGAAATACCCGAGGGCCGGCACCCGATCGCCTCGTCACCGCAGGAACGCGCCGAGTTCGCTGACACCTTCGCCGAGGGGGCCGAGCGCAGCGGGTTCGTCAAGCGGCCGCTGGTGCGCCGCAGCCTGCTCGGCGCGAGCGTGCTGCTCGGGGTGGCGCCCCTGGTGGTGCTGCGCGACCTGGGGCCGCTGCCGGAGACGAAGCTTCGCCACACCGCCTGGGTCAGGGGCAG
>DASQSC010000041.1:0-9167 GCA_035642555.1 Streptosporangiaceae bacterium
TAGGGGAGGGCCGCCTTGATCGTCTGGCCCAGGTCCAGGTCCACCCGGCCGTCCCTGACGTCCTGCACGGCTTTGACCAGCGCAGTTTGCAGGAGGAAGGTGGCGAAGAGGTCGATCACCCAGGCGATGCCGTCCCCGGCGTATCCCGCGTACCGGTTGAGCACGCCGACAACTATCGCCGTGGGCACGTAGATGATGAATGAGATGACCAGGAAATGCGCCGCATACCGTTTGTATAGCTGCCAGGCCTCGCCCAGCACCCCCGTGAGTGGGCTCATAGGATCATGCTAAATAGCAGCCCCGGCCCGCCGAAAGAGCGACTCCCCGCCGGGGCGATCCGGCCCACGGCCCGCTAACTGTTGCGGTGCCGCTCATGGGGCGGCATGTGCGGATGCCCGTCGGTGGACGGGCCGCCGTCATTGTTGGCCCGGTGCCCGCCCGGCATGTACCCGCTGGCCTTGCTCCTGGCTGCGTTGGCCATGCGCGGCACCCGGTCCGACACCCGGTCCTTGGCGGCCCGGGCGATCCCGGCCGCCTGCGCCTGCGCTGTCGCGGCTGCTTGCTGGAAAGCCGGGCTGTCGGCCGCCTTCCGCGCCAGCCGTGCTATCTGCTCGTAGCGTTCCCGCCCGGCCCTGGCCCCGAGCACGAAGCCGACGGCCAGCCCGGCCAGGAAAATCGTCCGGTACCGCATGGTGGGACCTCTCTCACACCTGAGTGAACCTGCTGGCTTGACTTCCCCCTGATAACCGTACGTACTCCTGCTGGCCTCCCACCGGACAGCACCCGTCCGGATCGGCGAGCGGACAGGAATAGTCTCGCGTGCGCTACCCTTACCCCCGGTGGGAAGCGGAAGTCCGGTACGTCCGGTACCCGCAATCCCTGCCATCGATCCCGCGTAGCTCAATCGGCAGAGCGTCCGGCTGTTAACCGGCAGGTTATAGGTTCGAGTCCTATCGCGGGAGCCGAGCCGGCTTATGCTGTTCGCCGCCCCTTGGGGCGGCTTCCCGACGGCCCGCGGTGCTGGTCCGGGGGGCGACCCCCGGATCCCCGGCTGGGGTTCCTTGGATGTCGGCTTTGGCGGGGGTTTCCCGGGTCCCTCTTTGGCGCCGGGTTACGGTCGCCCGAAGATGTCGTGTGTCCCTTGGCCGGGCATTGACAGCGGGGTGCCGGGTGCGCTGGGGTTCGTATGGTGAACGATCGTTCGCGATTCCGGCCCGCTGGCGTGCGCCGGGGCGGGCGTTGTTTCGTGGCGCCGGCCGGAGGCCGGGGTGTCGCCCAAGTCGAAGAGAGGTGCCCATGACCGCGTGGAACCCTATGACCTACGAGGGGAAAGACACCATCCTGCGGGTGGTCCGGGAAGAAGCAGACCGCATGTTCGCGCTGGCGGAGGCCCCGGGCGCGTGGGAGGCGCCCACCGCATGCGAGAACTGGCAGGTGCGCGACGTGATCGGGCACCTCGTCGACACCACTGAGGGGTATTTCAAGTCGTGGGACATTGCCCGCTCGGGCGCCGGGGCGGACGCGTTCGGGCTGGCCGTCATGCACGAGCGGGCAGGCGAGGGCGGGCGCGCGTTCCGCAGCCTGCCGCAGGCCGAGGTGATGGCGCGCATCCGCAAGGATCTCGACCAGATGATGGGCATCCTGCAGCCGCTCACGGCCGACGAGTGGACCGGCTTCATGGTGCCGCACGTCTACATGGGCCCCGTGCCTGCCTTCATCTACCCGGCCGGGCAGCTCATGGACTACGGCGTGCACTCCTGGGACATCCGGCAGGGCTCCGGCCGGGCGCACGCGCTGTCCGCCGACGCGGCCGACCTGCTGGTGCCGTTCATGTTCATCATCTGGCAGTCGACCATCAAGCCCGACGCCGACATGTCGCCGTTCACGATCGGGATCACCGTCACCGGGCGGAACGGGGGCAGCTTCCGCGTCAGCATCTCCCCGGAGGGCATGACCTACGAGCCGGGAGACGTCAGCGACCTGCCGGCCGTGATCGATTTTGACGCCGGCAGCATGGTGCTGACCGCGTTCGGCCGGATCAACGGCGGCACCGCCCGCGGCGACCAGGCCCTGGCCGAGCGCTTCCTCAACCTCTTCTACCGGATCTAGCTCGCGCTGTGTCCTGGCTGGTGCGCTTCCGCGTCGTACTCGCCGGGAGGGTGGCCGGGCGGGAGCCGGTGCCTGGCCACCCGGGCGGTCGGGGTGCGCGGCAGCTCGCTGATCGCCTGCCAGTAGCGCGGGACCTTGTAGGCGGCGAGCAGGCCCGCCGCGTGCTCGCGCAGGGCCCCGAAGTCCAGCCGGGCGCCGGGCGCGGCCACCACGAACGCCTTGACCTCCTCCTCGGTCAGCTCCGACGGCACGCCCACCACGGCGCACTCGAGCACCGCTGGATGGGCCGCGATCGCCTCCTCCACCTCGGCCGGGGAGAGGTTCTCGCCGCGCCGCCGCAGCACCTCCTTCTTCCTGGCCACGAACGTGTACGTGCCGCCGGGATCGGCGGTGACCAGGTCCCCGGTGCGCAGCCAGCCGTCGCTGGTGATGGCCCGCGCGGTCTCCTCCGGCATCCCCCAGTAGCCGGGGGTGACCACCGGGTTGCGCAGCAGCAGCTCGCCCGTCCGCCCGGGCGGCAGGTCATTTCCCTCCTCGTCGACGACCCGCGCCTGGTTGATGGTGCCGCGGGCCGGATGCTGGCGGACCGTCCCGAGAGTTTCGAACGGACGGGTTCCATGTGGCCAGATCAGCCCGTACGGACTCTCCGACATCGCATATCCCACGACGATCCGCAGGCCGAATCGCCGTTCTATCTCCAGCTGCCGGCTGGCGGCCGGGGCCGGGCCGGTGTAGCACAGCCGGAGCGGGGTGTCGGCGTCGCCGGGGCGGGCCGGCTGGCGCATGAGGATCTCCAGCATGGCCCCGATCGCGTTGAACTCGGTGGCGCCGAATCTCCGGGCCGAGTCGAGGAACGTGCTGGCGGAGAACCGCGGCAGCAGGATCAGCCCGGCGCCGCAGGCCAGCGACCCCAGCAGCGAGTAGGCGGGGGCGTTGATGTGGAACAGCGGCAGCGAGGTCATCAGCCGGTCGCTGGCGGTCAGCTCCATCCAGTACGGGAACCCCTCGCCGGCCAGCGCGTAAGCCCGGTGCGTCTGGGCGACCAGCTTGGAGGCGCCGGTCGTGCCCGAGGTCGGGATGAGGACCGCCACGTCGTCGGGGCCCGCCCCGGCACCCAGGCCCAGGCTGTCAGCGCCGCCGGGGGGCGGCGCCGTGCCGGGCCAGCCCGCGGTCAGCTCGCCGGCGTCGAGCACCCCGGGCGCGGGCAGTTCCCGCAGGCCGGCCTCGGCGATCAGCGGCGCCAGCCCGGGGTCGCTGATCACCGCGCGGGGCTTGACCTGGCGGGCGAGCCCCGCCAGCTCAGCCGGCGCGCTGCGGGGGTTGGCTGTGACGGCGATCGCGCCGGCCGTGGCCAGCGCCAGCCAGCACAGCGCATACGGGCCCGTGGTGCGCGCCGTCATCAGCACCAGGTCGCCGTGGCGGATCCCGGCGTCCGCGAGCGCCTGCGCGGTGGCGGCCACCCGGGCCGCGGCGCCGCCGAAGGTCACCGAGCCCTCGTCGGTGCGCAGCCAGGTCCGGTCCGGGTCCCGGGCCGCCGCCCGGGTGAGCAGGTCGCCGATCGTGGGGTAGGGCTCCGTCACGTCACATCCCGCTCTTGCGGGGCCGGCGGGAGGCCGCGCCGGAGCACCTCCAGCAGGTCGTCGCGGACGTCCTGCGGGACCTGCCCGCCCGCCGTCCAGTCCGCCCACCGCATGCCGACGAAATTCCCGATCCCGGTGTAGATGTAGGCGATGACCTCCGGGTCGTACCGCGCGTCCACGTCGCCGGCCAACTGGGCCCGGCGCACCCCCCGGGCGTAGCCGCGGGCCAGGTGCTCGTAGTACTCCCGGTACAGGCCGGGATCGATGAACTCTGACTCCCGCACGATCCGGTCCATCCACGGCCGCTGCGAGAGCATGTCGAAGAACGCGCCGAAGCAGGCCCGTTCCAGGTCGCGCTGGCTGCCGTCGGCCTGCTCCATGGCGGCGGCCATGGCCTTGCGCAGATCGGCGTTGAGCTGCCGGACGACCGCGGCGAAGATCTCGGCCTTGGACCGGAAGTGCGCGTAAAAGCTGCCGGTGGCCATGCCAGCCCGGGCGCAGATCCTGGCCACGGTGGTGCGCCGGTAGCTCAGCTCGCCGAACAGTTCCTCGGCAGCGGCCAGCAGCCGCTGGGCCGGCGGTCGCACCGTCCCGGCAGCGGCGCGCCGGCTGGCTGCCACAGTCACCCCGCTGCCCTCCCGTTCCGCGGAATCGCGCGCAACCCGCCTCGCGCGCGGATGCCCTGCCCCGGCCATCACCGGTGACGGGGCGGGAAGGGTGCTGGCCTGCGCGTGGCTGGTGCGCAGGCCAGCACCCCTGCGCATGCTAGGGCATGCCCTTGAGCAGCTGGTTACGGCATCCCGCTGGCAGGTGCGGTCTGCTCACCGCCGTTGTAGACGCTGACAGCGCCGCCCGGGGAGGTGTCCGTGCTGTACACCGGGGTCTGCTTGACCAGCACCCCCTGCTTGATGGTGCCGATGTAGGCGCCGGTGACGCCGGCGTGGTTGGAGGCTGAGTAGGCGTACGGCGCCACCGCCGGGCCCTGCGGCAGCCCCGCGTTGATCGCGTTCACCAGGTCGGCCCGGGTCGGGTTCTTCCCGGCCTTGAGCATGGCCTGCACGAACGTGTACGCGACGGCCTCGCCGTACAGCACGTTCCCGTCGAACGGCGCCTTCGCGTCATAGGTGTCGTGGATCTTCTTGAACAGCGAGATCCAGCTGCTGCTGGTCTCGCCCAGTGAGGGGATGTAGCCGTCGGTGATGATGCCCTGGGTGAGCGCGTTGCCCGAGACCTTCGCGTGCGCCTTCTTGGCGAACGCCTCCAGCAGCCCGGCCAGGGTGATCGGGTCCGAGCCGACGTTGCTGACCGCGAGCTGCGGGTTGTACCCGAGCTTGAGGCTGTTCAGCCTGAGCAAGGCGGTGAACGCCGGGATCGTGAACGAGACCACGACCTGGGCCCCGGACGCCTTGAGCGCGGCGACCGCCGGGCCGACGTTGACGTTGGTCGGCACGTAGGTCTGCCTGCTCACCACCTGGGAGTGCGGGATCTCCATGTCGAGGCCCTTGACGCCGTCCTGCCCGAACTCGTCGTTCTGGTAGAAGTAGCCGATCTTCTTGCCCGCGAAGTGCTTCTTGATGTACGCGCCGAGGATCTTGCCCTCGCGGATGTAGTCCAGCTGCCAGCCGAACGTCTGCGGGTCCTTGCTGGGGTTGTTCCAGCAGTCGCAGCCGGAGGCCACGAACGTGTCCGGCACCTTGCTGGAGTTGATGAAGCTGACCGCCGCCAGGTGGGTGGGGGTGCCAAGGCCGTCGAAGATCGCGTAGACGTTGTCCTGCAGGATGAGCTGGTGGACGACGGACACGGTCTTGGACGGGTCGTAGCCGTCGTCGAGGTAGGTGTACTTGATCTTGCGCCCGTTGACGCCGCCGTGCGCGTTGACGTACTGGAAGTAGGCGTTCGACGCGGGCGCGATCTCGCTGTACCCGGGCGCGGCGGGCCCGGTCAGCGGCTGGTGGCTGCCGATCAGGATCTGGTGCGCGGTGATGCCCGGCGCGGACGCGGTCGCCCCGCCGGAGGAACCGCCGGACGAGCCGCCGCCCGAGCCGCACCCCGCGGCGGCGAGCGCGATGGCCGCCGCCGCAGCGGTCGCCGGGAGCAGCCGGCTGGGTCTGTTCATGGACTACCTTCTTCCTGGTGTTCGCGGTGTTCAGGGTGCTCGCGGGCTGGCGTGCGCCAGCGGAGAGGCTCGAAGCGCGGGGCCGGGGGAGTGAGCCCGGCCAGGCGGCGCAGGCCGCCCTGGATGCCGCCAGGGAAGACGAGCATCACGACGATCAGGACGACTCCGTAGACCGCGATCGGGATGTTGGCCGCGACCGAGCTGGACAGGCCCTGGCCGGTCGCCACGTTCGTGATGTAGGTCGGCACCAGGACGATCAGCAGGCTGCCCCACAGCGCGCCGGCCAGGCTGCCGAGCCCGCCGATCACCGCGCCGGTCAGCAGTGAGATCGACAGGCTGAGGGTGAACGAGCCGGGCGAGACCAGGCTGGTGGTGATCGCGAGCATGGCCCCGGCCAGCCCGGCGCAGGCCGCGCTGACGATGAACGCGAGCACCCGCAGCCGCGCGACGGGCAGCCCGGCCAGCGCGGCGGCCACCTCGTCGTCGCGGATCGCCCGCCAGCTCCGGCCGAGCCTGCTGCGGGCCAGGTTGGCCAGCAGCACCAGGGTGATCAGCGCGGCCACCGAGCAGATCCAGGCCTGCCACCTGGTCAGCGGGAACGCCGCGCCGAGCGAGACCGGGACGGTGACCGGCACGCCCAGGCCCTGGTCGCCGCCGAGCAGGCCCTGGAACCGGTTGGCCAGCGACGGCAGCGCGACGGCGAGCATGAGCGTGGCGCCCGCCAGGTACGGCCCCCGCAGCCGGGCCGCTGCCACCCCGACCACGGCCCCGGCGGCGGCGGTGACGACGGCGCTGGCGGGCAGCACCGCCCACAGCGGCCAGCCCAGGTGGACGGTGACCAGCGCGGTGAAGTAGGCGCCGATCGCCATGAACGCGCCGTGCCCCAGCGAGAGCTGGCCGCTGAGCCCGATCAGCATCGTGAGCCCGGCGACCGCGACCAGGTACACGGCGACCTGTGCGAGCTGGAAGTCCCGGAACGGGCTGAGCTGGATCGTCAGCAGCCAGAGCACGACGGCTGCCACGACCGCGGCACCGAGATGGCGGAGCAGGGTCATGGTCACACCCGCCTCGGCCCGCTGCTGGCCAGCAGCCCGGATGGCTTGAGCATCAGCACCAGCGCCAGCGCCGCCAGCCCGAACAGCGGCACCAGGTCCGAGCCCAGGTAACCGCCGACGTAGTTGAGCAGGACGCCGAGGATGAGGCCACCGATCACGGCGCCGGCCGGGCTGTCCAGGCCGCCGATGACCGCGGCGGTGAAGCCGAGCACGAAGATCGAGTCCATGCTGCTCGGGTAGAGGAAGGTGGACGGGGACACGAGCAGGCCCGCGAGCGCGCCGATCAGGCCGGCCAGCGCCCAGCCGAGGGTGAGTACCCGCCCGACCCGGACCCCGAGCAGCCGGGCCGCCCGGGCGTTGAAGGCGGCCGCGCGCAGCCGCAGCCCGGCCGGCGTGTACCGGAACAGGGCGCCGAGGGCGAGCGCGGCGAGGAGCACGGCGCCGGCCACGAACAGGTCGTTGCGCGAGATCCCGAGCGGGAACGAGCCGGCCCGCAGCCCGGTGATGGAGAACGCCGCCGGGAAGGACCGGTACTGGCCGCCGTAGATGATCCCGGCGATGCCTTCCAGCAGCACCAGCAGCCCGATCGTGACCACCACGGCGTTCAGGACGGGCTTGCCCTCGGCAGGGCGGATGACGATCCGCTCGATCACGGCCCCGAGCACCAGCCCGCTCGCGAGCGCGGCGGCGAAGCCGAGCCAGTACGAGCCGGTGTGCTGGATGACCGTGAACGCGATGAACGTGGTGAGCATCGCCATCGCGCCCTGGCCGTAGTTGAGGATGCGGGTGCCGCGCCAGATCAGCACCAGCGACAGCCCGATCGCCGCGTACACCAGCCCGAAGCTGATGCCCCCGAGCGTGAACTGGATGAACTCCCGCATCGGCGCTCTCCTGCCTCCTCCCGTCCGGGTCCGGTGTCCTAGAAGCCCAGGTAGTGCTTGCGGAGGGCGACGTCGGCGGCCAGTGCCGCGGCGGCCGACGCCGCCACCACCTTGCCCAGGTTGAGCACGACTCCCTGGTCGGCGATGGACAGCGCGCTGCGCGCGTTCTGCTCGACCAGCAGCACGGTCAGCCCTGCCTCGTCGCGCAGGCCCCGGATGAGCTCCATCACCTGGGCGACCAGCCGCGGCGCGAGGCCGAGCGACGGCTCGTCGAGCAGCAGCACCTGCGGCCGCGCCAGCAGCGCGCGGGCGATGACCAGGATCTGCCGCTCGCCACCGGACAGGGTGCCCGCGCTGCGGCGGCGGGCCCGGGCCAGCACGTCGAACCGCTGGTAGGCGTCGGCGAGCGCGGCCGCCCGGTCCCGGCGCCCGGCCCGCCACAGCCCGCCGAGCCGGAGGTTCTCCTCCACGGTGAGCTCGGTGATCACGCCCTGGCCCTCCGGCACGTGCGCGACCCCGGCGCGGGTCACCTCCTCCGGACGGCGCCGGGTCAGGTCGGTGCCGTCCAGCAGGATCCGTCCCTGCCGCGGCCGGACCAGGCCGCTGACCGCCCCCAGCAGCGTGGTCTTGCCGGCGCCGTTGGCGCCCAGCACGGCCGTGATCGTGGCGGGCGCGACCGTGAGGGACACCCCCTGCAGGGCGAGCACCCCGCCGTAGCCCGCCACCACGTTCTCGACCGTCAGCTCCGCCGGGCTAGCCATCAGCAGCTCCGCCCTCGGGTGCTTCGTCAGCGGGTGCCTCGCCGGGGAGTGATCCGTCGGGCCGGCCATCGGGTCTGGCCTCGGTTCCGAGGTACGCGGCGGTGACGGCCGGGTCGGCCTGGACCTCGCCCGGCGAGCCGAGCGCGATCAGCTTCCCGAAGTCCAGCACCGCGATCGAGTCGCAGACGCTCATCACCAGGTCCATCCGGTGCTCCACCACGACCACCGCGGCGTCCCCGGTGAGCTGGGTGATCAGCCGGCCGAGCTCGGGCAGTTCCTGCTCGGGCAGGCCGCCGGCGGGCTCGTCGAGGAGCAGCAGCCGGGGCTGGGCCATGAGCGCCCGGGCCAGTGCGACCCGCTTGCGCAACCCGTACGGCAGCTGATCGGGCAGGCGGTCGGCCAGGTCGGCGGCGTCCACCCGGTCCAGTGCGTCCAGCGCCCGGTCGCGGAGCCGGCGCTCGTCCCGGTCTGAGCGCGGCAGCCCGGCCAGCGCGCTCCAGAAGCCGGCCCGGGCCTGCGGCGTGCCGCCCATCATCACGTTCTCCAGCACGGTGAGCCGGCTGAACAGGCCGACGCCCTGCAGGGTGCGGGCGATCCCGAGGCTGGCGAGCCGGTGCGGGCGCAGCCCGGTGAGGACGGTGCCGTCGAAGCGCAGCGCCCCCGAC
>DASQSC010000042.1:0-3948 GCA_035642555.1 Streptosporangiaceae bacterium
CCCAGGCTCTCCCCCGGCGTGGGCTCCGGGGAGATGACGCCCACCTCCAGCGTGTCGTGGGCGGTGCCGGTGGACATCATCAGGCTCTTCTCGCGCCGGCTCAGCCGGCCGTCCACCACCCGGACGTAGGTGACCACGCCCCGGTAGGTGTCATACACCGAATCGAAGATCAGCGCGCGGGCGGGCGCGGCCGGGTCGCCGGCCGGCGGCGGCACCTGCTCGACCACCGCGTTGAGCAGGTCCGGCACGCCCTCCCCGGTCTTGGCCGACACCTGCAGCACGTCGGCCGGGTCGCAGCCGATGATGCCCGCCAGTTCCTCGGCGTACCGGGCCGGCTGGGCGGCCGGCAGGTCGATCTTGTTCAGCACCGGGATCAGATGCAGATCGGCCCCCAGCGCCAGGTACAGGTTGGCGAGCGTCTGCGCCTCGATCCCCTGCGCGGCGTCGACCAGCAGGATCGCGCCCTCGCAGGCGGCCAGCGAGCGGGACACTTCGTAGGAGAAGTCGACGTGGCCGGGGGTGTCGATCAGGTTCAGGACGTACCTGTCCCCGTCCGGGCCGCTCCACGGCAGCCGGACCGCCTGGCTCTTGATGGTGATGCCGCGCTCCCGCTCGATGTCCATCCGGTCCAGGTACTGCGCCCGCATCTGCCGTTCCCCGACCACCCCGGTGAGCTGGAGCATCCGGTCGGCGAGGGTGGACTTGCCATGGTCGATGTGGGCGATGATGCAGAAGTTCCTGATGATGCCCATCGGCGTCTCGCCCAGCGCCGGGAGGGCGGTGCCGCGCGCGGCGGGCCGCCCGTGGTCCGTCCGGGCCTGCTCGGGCATGGATGACACGCTCGTCCCTGGTTCGAGTCGGGTCCTGGTCACGGCCGGCGGGCTCCGGGCCGGTGACAGCGGGAGGCGGCGCCCGGCACCACAGCCAGCCCGGCACGCGCTCTCCCGTCGCCGTCCATGGTCGCACGCCAGCCGAAATGCTCTGTCCGCCGGTCCGTCATCCCGCCTGGACGATCGCCGGCAGCCGCCGGGGACCGGCCGCGCCCGTCATCGGTACGCACCCCGGGCTGGACACCACGCAGCCCGGGCGCGCGGCCTGAGCCGCGGCACCCGGACCCGGGTGGTGATCGGTCAGCCTCCGGCGAGGCTAAGCGCCGGTCACGTTGGCGCGGCCGCCGTAGGCGCACAGCCCGTAGACCGCGACGATGTTCACCGCGATGATCACCAGCGCCCACAGCGGGTACGCGGGAAGGAAGAACATCATCGCGATGGCGCTGAGCGAGACCACGAACACGCCGTACCAGCGCGCCAGCTGGTTGCCGGTCGTGATCCCGGCCGCGGCGATCAGCTGCAGCACGCCGGCGGCCAGCGTGACCCAGCCCCAGAACCGCAGGTCACCCCACACGTAGTGGGCGCCGGAGACGAACACATGCGAGTTGGCGACCGCGGCGATGCCGAAAATCAGGTTGAAGCAGCCGACAATGGCCATCACCACGGCGGCGAAGGCGACCATGCCACGGCCGCGTCCTTCCGCCTGGCGCTCTCCTGTGCTGGTTGGTTTCATCGTTGCCGATGTCATGGCGACCTCCTCTGCAAGGACCACCGGAACCGTCGTCCGGCCACTCCCTCAGCCACCGGCCTGACCTCACGGCACCGGCCCCCCCAAAGCAGGTCACGCGCCGCAACACGCGGCTGGCCTGCGGCCTTACTTCCACGCTCGCCATAAGCACGGCACAGCCCTAGGTCCGGAAGTCCTTACTTTCCGGGCCCGATGGGCCGGGAAACGATCCGGCGCCCGGCACCTGGCGGGTGGCTGGTTTGAGCGCGCGCCGCACGGTCGGCTATTCTGCTAGGTCGGAACGACGGCGCCGCACCGCCAGCGGGTGGCGCTCCCGGCGCGCGAACTCGCGCCCGCGCCGGCCCACCAGACCAGATCCTGAACGAGGCTCCCGCGTGGCGAACATCAAGTCCCAGATCAAGCGCAACAAGCAGAACGAGAAGGCCCGGCTGCGCAACAAGGCGGTCAAGTCGACGCTGAAGACGTCCGTCCGCAGGTTCCGGGAGGCGGCCGACGCCGGTGACACCGCGGCGGCGGACACCGCCATGCGGGACGCCTGCCGCAGCCTCGACAAGGCGGCCAGCAAGGGCATCATTCACAAGAAGCAGGCCGCCAACCGCAAGTCCGCCATCGCCAAGCGCGCCGCCGAACTCCAGCGAAGCTAGCGCGTCTCGCGGGTCTTAGCCGTTCCGAGCGGCGCTCCTAGCGGGTGCCGCGGTTGGCGGCTATGGCGCGGATGGCTTCTTCCAGCGCGAAGCCCGCGCTGGCTCCCTCGCCCTTCACCTGCGCATCCGCTTCCGCCACCGCCGCCAGGGCACGGGATATCCCCTCCGGCGTCCAGTGCCTGAGCTGCTGCCGCGCCTTGTCGATCTTCCACGGCGGGGCGCCCAGGTCGCCCGCCAGGGCCGCGCTGTTCTTGCCCCTGGGCGCGCCGCCCACCCGTCCCAGCAACCGCACCCCCTGCGCCAGCGCGCTGCTGACCAGGACCGGCGATACGCCGACCGCCAGCGCCCACCGCAGCAGTTCCAGTGCCTCGGCCAGGCGGCCCTCGACCGCCCGGTCGGCCACCGCGAATCCGCTCGCCTCGGCCCGGCCCCGGTAGTACCTGGCGACCACCGACTGGTCGATCACGCCGGTGGTGTCGTCGGCCAGCTGGCTGCAGGCCGACGCGATCTCGCGCAGGTCCGTCCCCAGTGCGTCGAGCAGGGCGCGCACGCCGCTGTCGTCCACGGTGCGGCCGGCCCGGCGGAACTCGCTGCGCACGAACGCCATCCGGTCGGCGATCCGGGTGATCCGCGGGCAGTCGATCACCTCCGCCCCGCGCCCGGTCAGCGCGGACAGCAGGGCCTTGCCTTTGGCGCCGCCGGCATGGGTCACCACCAGCGCCAGGTCCGGCGGCGGGTCGGAGGCCAGCCGGGCCAGCTCGTCCGCGACCTCCCGGCCGGCGTCCTGCGCGCCGCGGACGACCACCACGGAACCGCCGCCGAACAGCGACGGCGCGGTCAGGTTGGTCAGCTCGCCGGGAGGCAGGCCCGCCGCCGTCACTTCCCGCACGTCCGCGGCCGACCGGCTCCGGGCAGCCGCGACCAGCCTGGCAACCGCCCGTTCGGAAAGAAGTTCCTCGTCGCCGACGACCACCGTCAGGGGGCCGGGCTGGTCCGGGTGCCCCTCGCCCGCGGCGGCGGCGGGACCGGCGGCGGAAGAAGCCATGCCAGCAGCATGCCATGCGACCGCGGGTGAGACGGCCGGGCGCGAGGGCCGGCCGGTCAGTTCAGGGCAGGCTCGCCGCCGCGCCAGACCCGCAGCGGCCGCAGCCCGTAGGACCAGGCGAAGGCGCCCTCGTGGTCGGCGTCCCAGAGCACGATGTCGGCGTACTTGCCGCGGACCATGGTGCCGCGGTCAGACGCCCGCAGCGCCTGCGCGCCGCCGAGCGTGGCCGCCCGCAGTGCCTCGGTGACGCTCATCCCGAACTGCGCGACGGCCAGCGAGATGACCAGCGGCATCGAGGTGATCCCGGTGCCGCCGGGCGCGTGGTCGGAGCCGAGCGCGACGGCGACGCCCTTGTCGAGCAGCGCCCGGACCGGCGGCATCTTCCCGACCTGCAGCGCGGTGCCGGGGCAGACCACGGCCGCCACGCCCGCCGTGGCCAGCGCCGTCACATCCTCGTCGTCCGCCTCGTGCAGCAGGTCGGCGGACGCGCAGCCCAGCTCCGACGCGAGCCCGGCGGCACCGGTCCGCGACTGGCCGCAGGCGTGCAGCCGGGGCAGCAGGCCCGCCGCCCGGCCGGCGCCCAGGATCCACCGCGCCTCGCGCTCGGTGAAGCGGCCCTCCTCGCAGTACACGTCCACGCTGTCGGCACCGACCGCGGCCGCGTCCGCGCACCAGCTGCCG
>DASQSC010000043.1:0-3617 GCA_035642555.1 Streptosporangiaceae bacterium
GCCAGCTTGTACGGCGACATCTTGGCCACGTGCAGGATCTCGTCCGAGTAGGCGTTGCCGATGCCGGCGATCACCGTCTGGTCCCTGAGCAGGCCCTTGATCTGGGTCCGGCGCCCGGCCAGCAGCCCGGCCAGCACGTCAGGGGTGAACGAGTCCGCCAGCGGGTCGGGCCCGAGCCCGGCCACCCCCGGCACCAGCGCCGGGTCGCTGACCAGGTAGACAGCCAGTCGCTTGCGGGTTCCGGCCTCGGTGAGGTCGAAGCCGCTGCCGTCGGCGAGGCGCAGCCGGAACGCGAGCGGGCTCTTGCCGGGGCGCGGCGGCTGGGCGGTCAGGTCGTTTCGCCATCGCAGCCATCCGGCTCGTGCCAGGTGCATGATCAGGTGCAGCCGGTCCGTTCCGGATTCTGATCCGTTCCCGGTCCCCGGGCCGTTCGCATCGCCCGGGCCACTTCCAGCGCCCGGTCCGGTTCCAGCGCCCGGGCCGGTCCCGTCTCCCGCCTCGGCCGGGTCCGCGGTCAGGTCCAGGAACTTGCCGTGCCGCCCGGCGGCCGTGATCCGGCGGCCGCGCAGCGCGGTCAGGTCCGGCTGGTACGTCTTGAGCACGGAGATGTTGACGCTGTCGGCCCGTTCGATCACCTGGCCGACCGCGCGCTCGCGCAGGAACGCTGCGAGCGCCTCTACCTCGGGAAGTTCCGGCACACTCTGATTCTGCCTGGTCCCGGCTACCGGGAAAAACGCCCGGGCGCGGGACGGAGCGACTATGGTAATCGAACCGTAGCGGGGAATGGCTTAGTTGTGATAGCCCAACTAACGTAGCTTGCGGTATTGCGTCCGTAAGCGGAGCATGGACCTCACAGGCGAGGACCCATGGACCAGGCAGAGCCTCAGCCCCGCCCAGGCCAGCCTGCGCGCCAGCCGCGACCGGCCCGGGACGAGGACCCGCTGAGCAGTGCGCTTCCGGCTGGCGAGCTGGATCATCCAGTTGTGGCCGGTTATGATGGCTCGCCCTCGAGCCGTCATGCGCTGGCTTACGCCGCCGGGATGGCGCGCCGGCTTGGCCGTCCGTTGCTGCTGGCCTATATCACTCAGCCAGGGGTGTTCTGCGAGCCCCTCACCGGTCAGGTCGTCGGGGCGATCCGGGATACCGAGGAGACCGAGCGCTGGCTGCTGTCCGAGCTCAACGAGGTGTGCGACGGTTGCGACCTGACGGTCCGGGTGGTCACCCGGCGCGGGAGCCCGGCCCGCGAACTGGCCGCCATCGCCGCCGAGTCCGGTGCCGACGCCCTGGTCATCGGCGCTCCCGGCCACTTCTGGCACCACGTCGCCGGCTCCGTCCCCGGCTGGCTGGCCCGCCACGCCAGCTGCCCCGTCATCGTGGTCCCCTGACCCAACCTGGCCCGGATCCCGTCGCCAGCTGATGATCAAACGATTGGGCCAGTCAGGCGGGCTGTTGCAGAATGGCGAGCCGTCTTCGGCGTGGCTGCGTGGCTGTGACCTGCTGTTTCGGGATGATTTGGGGTATGGCGAAACGATACCGGCCGGTGCTGCGGGATCAGCCGGTCCTGCTGCCGGAGGACATGCGGGACTGGCTGCCGCCTGACCACCCGGTGTGGCTGGTGATCAGGGCTGTGGAAGATCACCTGGACACCTCGGCGTTCCATGCCGCCCGGCGTGCCGGGGGCGCAGGGGCGGCTGGCTATGACCCGGACATGCTGGTGACGCTGCTGATGTGGGCGTATGCGGGCGGGATTACCAGTTCGCGGCGGATCGAGGCGCTGTGCCGCACCGATGCGGCGTTCCGGGTGATCTGCGCGGGCAGTTTCCCTGACCATGTGACCATCGCCCGGTTCCGGGCGGGGTCCGGCGGCGCGGCGCAGCGCTTGTTCACCGAGGTGCTGGTGCTGTGCGCCAGGCTGGGGATGGGCAGGCTGGGCACGGTCGCGCTGGACGGGATGAAGATCGCCGCGAGCGCTTCCAGGGCGGCCAGCCGGACCGAGCAGGCGCTGCGCAGGCTGGCCTGCGAGCGGGCCGCTGAGCATGCGGCCGCTGACGCGGCCGAAGATGAGCTGTTCGGGGCGGGCCGGCGGGGGGATGAGGTGCCGCCTGAGGCGGCGGACCCGGCCACCCGGGATGAGCGGATCCGCCGGGCGCTGGCGGGCCTGGAGGCCGAGCGCAAGGCCGTTGAGCAGCAGCGGGATGCCCAGGCCTGGGCCTACCTGGAAGCGCTGGAAGCGGGGGCCGCGCCGCGGGGTCAGGTGCCCGCGGCTGCGGCGGTGGCGGCTGCGCGTGCCCGGCTGGAACGGGCTGAGGCCGCGCAGCGGGCCAAGGCCGCCGCCTGGCAGGCCCAGCGGGCCGCCGAGAAGGAGGCGGGGATACCGCGCCGCCCCGGCGGCCGCAAGCCGTTCCCGCCCGAGGCTCACGCCGGTGTCCGCAGGGCCCGTGCCGCCCTGGAGCGGGCCGGGGCCAAGGCGGCAGCCGAGCGCAAGGCCGCGAGCAAGGGACCTGGCCCGGTGCGTAACCTCACCGACCCCGATTCGCGGCTGATGCCCATCCGCGGCGGCGCCTTCATCCAGGGTTACAACGCCCAGAACGTCACCAGCGAAGACAAGCTGATCATCGCCACCGAGCTCACAGCCGACCCCGGTGACAGGGCCTGGTTCGAGCCGATGCTGCGCCAGGCCCAAGACGCCGCCGCCCTCATCCGCGCTCACCAGCCGCCGGGCCGCCAGGGCGGTGCCAGTGATGACATCGGGCTATTCCTCGCCGATGCCGGGTACTGCTCCGAGCGCAATCTCACCACTGCCGGCCCGGACCGCCTCATCGCCACCGGCAAGCACCGCGACCTGGAAAAAGCAGCCTCCGGCGCCACTGGCGCTGGCTCTGCCGCACACAGCCAGGCCGCCGCGGCGATGGCCGCCCGGCTGGCCACCCCCGCCGGGATAACCGCCTACCGCCAGCGCGGCCATATCGCCGAGACCCCTCACGGCCACATCAAGCACAACATGCGCTTCCGCCAGCTCTCGGTGCGCGGAAAGACCAAAACAGCCGCCGAATGGAGATTCGCCGCCACGGTCCACAACCTCTTCAAAGCCATCACCACCGGGCACCTCACCACCCAGGCCCTGGCCGCCCTGAGCGCCTGACCCCCAGACAGGCCCCGCACGCCCGCCAGCAGCCACCCCCACCCCCACCCCTGACACCACAATCAATTCAGAAACAGCCCGCCTGGCTACACCAATCGTTTGATCACGATGGGGGCGGGCGCTTCGGGCGCCGCGGGGGAAGGGGCGCGGGGCTCGGGGGAGGGGGCGCGGGGCGGCTAGCCGGCCGGCTAGCCGACGCCCAGCCGGATCCGGGGGGAACGGGCGGGGTCCAGCCAGTGCAGCACCCGCAGCAGCCGCGGCACCGGCAGCGTCACGCAGCCGGAGGTGGCGATGCCGATGCTCGCGTGCAGGAAGATGGCGCTGCCCAGGCCCGGGGCGCGGGCGGCGTTGTAGCCGATGTCAGCCCCGTACACGTAGGCGGACACGTCCATCGGCTCCGGGCCGGCGCCCGGATCGGCGTAGCGGGTGTCGACCCACTGGTTGTAGCGGGCGCTGGCCGGGTCGTCGTCCCACA
>DASQSC010000044.1:0-4281 GCA_035642555.1 Streptosporangiaceae bacterium
GACAGCCACCACGTGTTCCCGAACGGCGCAGTCACCCTGGTCCTCATCCTGGCCGAGTCGCACCTGGCCATCCATACCTGGCCGGAGGAGCACCTCATCGCCGTCGACCTGTTCAGCTGCGGCGCCATCGACGGCGAGCGGGTGATCGCGGAGCTCGCCGGCCGCCTCGGGCTCACCCGTCTCCGGGTCCGCGAGCTCAGCCGCGGCTAGCCGAGGGCCCGCAGCTCCCAGAACCGCGGCCGGAACCGCGGAGCCCAGGCCCGCGGAGCCCAGCCCGCGGCGCGGAGCCGCGGCGCCCAGGCCCGCGGACCCGGACCCGGACCCGGATCCGGACCCCGGCAGCCGCCCGCGGCAGCCGCCTCCGGCGCCGGTCAGGCGGGAACGGACAGCGACAGCCCGAAGCGGCCCTCCTGGTCGGTCCACCAGTGGCGCATCGCGAACCCGGCCGCCGCCAGCTCCCCCGCCACGCCCGCCCGCCGGAACTTGGCCGACACCTCGGTGCGCATCTCCTCCCCGGCGGCGAACCGCACGGTCAGCCCGATCCCGGGCAGCGTGACCTCCTGCGCGGCCAGCGACCGCAGCCGCATCTCGACCCATTCCGCGGCGGGATCCCACACCGCGATGTGCTCGAACTGGTCCGGGTCGAAGTTCGCTCCCAGCTCCGCATTGAGCACCAGCAGCACGTTCTTGTTGAACGCGGCGGTCACCCCGGCCGCGTCATCGTAGGCGTCGTGCAGCACCTCCGGATCCTTCACCAGGTCGGTGCCGAGCAGCAGGGAGTCGCCCGGCCGCAGCCGCGCGCGCAGCGAGCGCAGGAAATCTGCCCGCTGGCCGGGCAGCAGGTTGCCGATGGTGCTGCCGAGGAAGGCGACCAGCCGGGGCCCGGTCTCGTCGGGCAGCCCGAGGTGCTCCTCGAAGTCGGACACGACCGCCGTCACCGACAGCCCGGGGTAGTCCGCCAGCACCCGGTGCGCCGCCTCCACCAGGGCAGCCTCGCTGACGTCCACCGGTACGTAGTAGCGCAGCGCGCCCGCGGCGCCCAGCGCATCAAGCAGCAGCCGCGTCTTGTCCGCGGCTCCCGCGCCCAGCTCCACGAGCGTCCCGGCGCGGGTGATTTCGGCGATCTCGCCGGACGCCGCCCGCAGGATCGCGCGCTCGGCCCGGGTCGGGTAGTACTCGTCCAGGTGCGTGATCTTCTCGAACAGCTCGCTGCCGCGCTCGTCGTAGAGCCACTTGGGGGGCAGCGTCTTGGGCGAGGCGGTCAGGCCCGCCCGGGCGTCCGAGCGAAGGGCCGCGGCCAGGAAGCCGTCCGGCAGGCACCTTTCGACGTGCAGTCCGGTCATGACGGGAGATTCCTCCGTGGGGGATCGGCGGGGGTCAGGGATCGGGTGCGGGTCGCGGTCAGGGGACGGTTACGGATATCGAACGGGCTTGAACGCCGGCTGAGGTCGCGGTCAGCACCGAGCCGTCCGGGACTTCGGCCCAGCCGGGCTCGTCGTCGCCGGGCTCGGAGGCGACCACGCAGCTGCCGCCGCCGGACCGGTAACACAGCGTGTCCCCGGCAGCGGTCGCGGCGACCACTTCGCCGTCGGTGAGCAGGAAGTTGAACCGCCCGGTGACGCCGTGCTCGCCGAACTCGGCCACGACCGCCGCCAGCGCGGCCGCCGGCGGCGTCCCCGCCCGCAGCCGCCGCAGCACCAGCGCCCAGGCGAGCGCGGAGTCGCAGCGGGCCTCCAGCCCGAGCAGGTCCTCGGCGGGCAGGGTCGCCGCCACCCCGGCGGTGGCGGACGGCCAGCCGGCCAGCACCCCGTTGTGGCTGAACAGCCAGCGGCCGGACGCGAACGGGGCGGCCGCGGCGGCGGCCGGCTCTGTGCCCTCGGTGGCCGACCGGACCGCGGCCAGCGCGGCGGTGGTCCGGGTGACCCGCGCCAGGTCGGCGAAGCTCGGGTCGTCCCAGATCGGCCCCGCGCGCCGGTAGCGGGCCGGGACCGGGTCGCCGTCGGCGTACCAGCCGACGCCGAACCCGTCCGCGTTCATGGTGCCGTGCTGCTGGCAGCGGGGCGCCCAGGCCTGCCGGGACAGGCCGTGCGGCGGGTCGCTGAGCAGCGCCCGGAGCGTAACCGGAGGGCCGAGGTAGGCGAGGTGGCGGCACACGGGGCCGGTGCCCTGCCTCAGGCCGGGGCGGCGTCGCGGGCGGTGCGGAACCCGGCGAAGACCTGCCGCCGGACCGGGTAGTCCCAGTTCCGGAACGTGCCACGGCTGACGACCGGGGCGACAGCGAACGAGCCGCCCCGCAGCACCTTGTGCTCGCTGCCGAAGAACACCTCCGAGTACTCCCGGTACGGCCAGGCCCGGAACCCCGGGTAGGGCAGGAAGTCGCTGCTCGTCCACTCCCACACGTCGCCGATGAGCTGCCGGGCGCCGCAGGGCGCGGCGCCGCCGGGGTAGGAGCCGGCGGGGGCCGGCTGCAGGTGCCGCTGGCCGAGGTTGGCCCGCTCCGGGGAGGCCTCGCCGTCGCCCCACGGGTAGCGGCGGGAGCGGCCGGCGGCCGGGTCGAACCTGGCTGCCTTCTCCCACTCCGCCTCGGTCGGCAGCCGCCGGCCGGCCCAGGCCGCGTAGGCGCTGGCCTCATACCAGCTGACGTGCAGCACGGGCTCGGCTGGCGGCGCCGGCTCGGTCACCCCGAACCGGTTACGCACCCAGCCGCTGCCTTCCCGGCGCCAGAACAACGGGGCCGTCAGGCCGGCCCGCTGCCGGTGGTCCCAGCCCGCATCGCTCCACCAGCGGGGGTTGTCGTAGCCGCCGTCGGCGATGAACTCCTGGTACGCGGCGTTCGTGACCGGGGTGGTGTCGAGGTAGAACGGCGCCACCGGCACCGTGTGGGCCGGCCGCTCATTGTCCAGCGCCCACGGCTCGGTGGAGGTGCCCATGACGAACGGCCCGCCGGGCACGAGCACCTCGGCCGGGAGCCTGGGCGCGTCCGGCGCGGGCCCCGGAGGCGCGGCCGACAGTGCCGGCGCGCCGGTGCGCAGCTGATGCGTGATCAGCATGGTCTCGTCGTGCTGCTGCTCGTGCTGGGCGATCATCCCGAACGCGAACCCGCCCGAGACCAGCGGCGCTCCCCCGAACGTGGCGCTTTCGAGCAGGTCGAGCACCCGGCCCCGGACGGTCTTGCCGTACGCCCGCGCGTCGGCCGGCGGCAGCAGCGGCAGCGTCGGCCGCTTGGCCCGGGGGTGCTCGAAGGCGTCGTAGAGCGGATCGATCTCCGGGTGCATCGGCTGCTGCCCGCCGACCGACCGCAGCAGCCAGAGCTCCTCCTGGTTGGCGATGTGGGCCAGATCCCACACCAGCGGCGACATCAGCGGTGAGTGCTGGCGCACCAGGTCGCCGTCCTCCACGCACTCGGTCAGCAGCCGGGTCCGCTCCCGGGCCGACAGCAGGCTGCGCGCGATGGCCTCGCGCAGCGCTTCCGCACCCCGGCCCACCACGTCTGGCGTGGCGGCGCTCGCGCCCGGGCTCTGGTGCGTCGACGTCATTGAGACTCCTCCAGGGGGGTTGGGTGAGCGCCGGGCGGCCGCCCGGCGCCGTTGCGGGCCTCGTCCAGCCGGTCATCGGCCGGGCACCGGCCCCGGGCCACGTAACGATCGGCGAACGCGGCCACCGCGTGCCTGACCGGCGCGGGCGCGCCGAGCCGGGCCAGCGCCGGGCCGGCCGCCTCGAAACATCGCTCGCTGGCGCTGGCGAGCTGCGGGTCGTCCGGCCCGCAGCGGGCGGCCCGCAGCCACGGGCTCTCGCCGCGGGTACCGGGGGCGCGGTCCGGTTCCCGCCAGACCGGCTCCGCCGCGGTCATGGCCGCTTCCGCGGCGTCAGGGTCGTCGGCCAGCGCGGTCACCACCGCCGCGGGCACGACCCAGCTGTCCCCCGGCTGCGCGTCGATCATCCGCAGCTCCAGGTGCCCGTGCGGCCGCACCGGCGGGAACAGGGTGGTGAGGTGATAAGCCAGGTCGTCGGCGGTGGGGCGGCGCTCTCCCCCGCCCCGCAGCCAGTCCCGGAACGTCAGCCCGGCCGGGGCGGTCCAGCCCGGGGAGTCATCCCGGCGGACGCACATGACCTTGGCGTCCAGCGCGTACGAGGCCCAGGCCGAGCGGGGGTCGGTGGCTCCGGGCCGGCCGCCGTTGGATGCGCTGGGGGCAGCCGGCTCGGCGCGCGGCGGCGGGCGGGTGCGGGTGGGATCGAGCCGGGCCCACACCGCCTGCCGGGTCGACTTCCAGCCGGAGGGGA
>DASQSC010000045.1:0-3633 GCA_035642555.1 Streptosporangiaceae bacterium
CTGGCCTGCTGAGCACCGGCTCCGGCGCATCGGTCAGGCCTAGCGTGCCGGCCCGGTGGACCGCGCCGGACGGGACGTCCCGCACCGGCGAGGTGCCAGCCGCCGGGCACGCCCGGGCCGGCAGCATGGTGACCGTGTGGACCGACCGCGCGGGGCGGCTGACGCTGGCACCGGTCCAGGCCGGGCAGGCGACCGGCCAGGCCGTCCTGGCCGCCGCGTTCACCGTCAGCAGCCTGGGCCTGCTGCTGATGTGCATCGGCATAATCGTGCGCTACCGGTTCGACTGCCGCCGGATGGCGGACCTGGACGCCGAGTGGCGGGCGGTCGGGCCGCACTGGAGCAACCGGTTGTTAGCGCGGCGGCGGCGGCCACGGCGGCGCGCGGGGCTGGGGCCCGGGCAGCCATGAGCAGGCAGGGGCATCGAACCGTTCCGCACACCGCCGACCTGCGGATCGAGGCGTGGGCGGCGAGCCGGGAGGAGTGCGTGGCCGAGGCGGTGCGCGGGCTGGCCGGCAGCTTCGCGGAGCTGCCGCCCACCGGCCCGCGGCGCACCGAGGAAAGGCGCCTGCCCCCCGCCGCGGATCCGGACCTGCTGGCGGCGGCCCTGGACGAGGTCGTCTACCTGCTGGACGCCGCGGGCGAGATCCCCGCCTCAGTGACGATCGCGCCCGCGCCGGACGGCGGGCTCATCATGGCGCTCTCGCTCGCCCCGGCCGGGGATGCCGAGCTGGTGGGCGCGGTGCCGAAAGCCGTCTCCTGGCACGAGCTGCGGCTCTCCGCCGACGCAGCGGGCCGGTGGTCGGCCAGCGTGACCGTGGACGTCTGACCTGCTCGCCGTCCCGGTCCCGGGGCATGCCGGCCGGCGCCTGCCCGGCCGGCCGCTCAGCCCTTGACCACGCCGGCCGGGACCAGCCTGGCGATCTTGCGGCACAGCCCGGCTCCCTCCGCCGCCGACACGACCTCGGTGACGTCCTTGTAGGCCTCCGGGGTCTCCTCGGTCAGGCCCCGGGGCGAGGCGCCGCGCACGGCGATTCCCTGCCGGGCCAGCCGCTGCCGCAGCGTGGCCGCGGTCACCGAGCGGGCGGCCTGGTGGCGGCTCATGACCCGGCCCGCCCCGTGGCAGGTGGAGTGGAATGCGCCGCCGCCCTCCGCTCCCGCCAGCACGTAGGACGAGGTGCCCATGGAGCCGGGGATCAGCACCGGCTGCCCGCTGTCACGCAGGTCTGCCGGGAGGGCGGGGTGGCCAGGCGGCAGCGCCGGGGTGGCGCCCTTGCGGTGCACGCACAGCCGCCGCTCGCGGCCGTCCAGCCGGTGCGGCTCGATCTTGGCCAGGTTGTGCGAGATGTCATAGACCAGGTCCAGCCGGGCGCCGGTCACCTGGCCGAACGCTTGCCGGGCCGCCTGCGTGAGCAGCTGCCGGTTGGCCCGGCCGTAGTTCGCGGCGGCCGCCATCGCCACGAGGTAGTCGCGTCCCTCGGGGGAGTCTGCGGGCGCGCAGGCGAGCTGCCGGTCCGGCACCGAGATACCGTACCGGGCCATGGCCTTGTCCATGATCCGCACGTGGTCGGTGCAGACCTGGTGGCCCAGGCCGCGGGAGCCGCAGTGGATCATGACGCACACCTGGCCGGCCGTCAGCCCGAACCGGTCCGCCACCCGCGTGTCGTACAGCTCATCCACCACCTGCACCTCGAGGAAATGGTTCCCGGAGCCGAGGCTGCCGACCTGGTGCAGCCCGCGCTCGGCGGCGCGCTGGCTGACCTGCCCCGGGTCGGCCCCGGCGGCCGCGCCCTCGTCCTCGCACCGCAGCAGGTCACGCTCGGTGCCATGACCGGCCGCCACGGCATACCGGGCGCCGCCGGCCAGCACCTGCTCCAGCTCGCCGCGGCCGGCCAGCTGCCAGGCGGCGCCCGGGCCGGCCCCGCGCGGGATGACGGCGGACAGCCGGTCCAGCAGGGGGTCGAGCACCGGCCCGAGGTCTGCTCGCGTCAGCTCCGAGGCCAGCAGCCTGACCCCGCACGCGATGTCGAAGCCCACCCCGCCGGGCGAGATCACCCCGCCGGCCGCGACGTCGGTGGCCGCCACCCCGCCGATCGGGAACCCGTAACCCCAGTGGATGTCCGGCATCGCGTACGAGGCCGTCACGATCCCCGGCAGCGTGGCCACGTTCGCGACCTGCTCCAGCGAGCGGCCGGCCGCGGAATCACCGATCAGTGCGCGGGTGGCGAACACCACGCCGGGCGCCCGCATCGCGCCCCGCTGCGGGATCACGAATCGGAACGGGGATTCTGCCACGATCTCCATGCCGGGGTGCTCCCCACGCTGGTCCGCTCGCGGGACCGGCCCGGGGCCAGCCAGGGCGGCCCGGGAGTTGACTGGTCCCGGACACCGACCCTACCCAAGCGACCGCGCCTGCCCACAGTCCGCGAGCGCCTGCTCGCGCTGCCCGCCGGACGTGGCCGGCTCCCGGGCAGGAGTGGCCGGCTCCCAGTCGGGAACGGTCAGGCGGCAGGCCGGGCCGTAGGCGGCCATCGAGGCCGCCATCCCGATTGTCGCCGCGGCCAGCAGCACCAGCACGACCGGGTAGAGCACCCCGTACCCCGAGCCCGTGGGCGCCAGCCAGCCGGCACCGGTCATCGACAGGTGGGCCAGCAGCAGCAGGATCATGCCCCGGCCGGCGATCGCCAGCGCCGAGATCCGGAACTCGTCCCGGCGCGCGCTCCGGCTCCGGGACAGGTCGGCCAGCAGCGCCAGCACCAGCAGCAGGCAGGCGCCCTCGGCCACGGCCAGGCCGGTGGCCGGCCCGGGTGCCGCGGCCAGCATGACGCCGGTCCCGGCGGCCCAGCACCCGGCGCTGATCACGCAGGTCCAGCCGCGGCCGTGCCGGACCAGCAAGGTCCGCTTGCCGAACAGGGCGTCCCCGCGCACGTCCCGGAAGTCCTTGAGCAGGATCCTGCCGGTGAAGCCGAGGTACAGGCCGGCCAGCAGCAGCAGTTCCCGGGGCGTCACGCTGGCACCGGCCGCGAACACGCCGGTCAGGTACGGCACCGCCACGTAGCAGGCAGGCAGCACCAGCGAGGCGACCAACCCGCGGTCGGCCAGCCGGACCGGCCGCAGCGAGTATCCGGCGCTCACCGCCAGCCCGGCGACGCTCACCACGATGGCGGGCCAGTGCAGGGTGACGCTGGCGGCCAGGGCCATGACCGCGCCGGTCCCGCCGGCGATGGCCATCTCCCGCCGGGTGCCGGTGCCGTTCGTCAGCGGGCGCCGGCCAGGCAGGTTGACCCGGTCGATGGCCTCATCGGCCAGGTCGTTGCAGGCCACCGAGAACAGCAGGAACCCGATCACCGTGACCAGCGCCCGGGCCAGCGCCGCGGTGTCCTGCCCGCGCCCGGCCGCCGCCAGCCCGGTGGCGGCGAACATGGCCAGCAGCAGCATCACCGCGGGCCGCGCCAGCAGCACGACCAGGCGGATCCGGCGGCTCACTTGTTGCTGCCGAAACTGGCCAGGGCGATGAACACCGCCACGAACAGGCCGGCCGTCACCAGCCCGGCCGTGACGAGCAGGACGGCGAGGATCGTGCCGAAGACGGCCCACACCGACCGCTGCCCGGCGCCGCGGGACGCGGCGCGGCGG
>DASQSC010000046.1:0-3573 GCA_035642555.1 Streptosporangiaceae bacterium
GATCCACGCGCCGGCCGCGCCCGCGGCGAGCACCGCCGCCAGCCCGCGCGCGGTGGCGATGCCCCCGGCGGCGAGCACCGGGACGTCGACCGCCGCCAGCACCCCTTGCAGCAGCGGCAGCGTGCCGACCCGGTCGTGACCATGCCCGCCGCCCTCGGCGCCGCGGGCGACGATCAGGTCAACCCCGTGGCCCGCGGCCGCCCGGGCCGTTTCGACGTCCCCGGCCTGGGTGGCGACCGGGATGCCAGCGTCGTGGAAGCGGCCCACCCAGCGCCCGTAATCACCGAAGCTGACCGAGACCAGGTCCGGCCGGGCGCTGATCACCGCGTCGGCCTGCTCGGGGCGCCGTTCCAGCACCCAGGCCATCAGCCCGATCCCGTACGGCTTGCCGCCTGCCCGGGCCCGGTCGGCCTCGGCCTGGATCGCTTCCGGTGAGAGGGCGCCCCCCACGCCGATCATGCCGAGCCCGCCGCCGGCTGAGACGGCGGCGGCGAGCCGCCCGCCCGCCACGCCGGCCATGGGCGCCCCCACGATCGGGGCGGTGAGCGAGAACCTGTCTGTCAGCGCGGTCCGCAGCATGACTGGGAATATGCCCGCACTCCGGTAGTTGCACCCGGACATGAAGGCGATTGGGGTCACCGAGTTCGGCGGGCCGGAGGCCCTGCATATCGTGGAGCTGCCCGACCCGGTGGCCGGGCCCGGGGAGTTGCTGATCCGGGTCCGCGCGGCGGCGGTGAACCCGACCGACACCGGCCTGCGCGGCGGCGCCAGGGCCCGCCTGCTCAGGGATGTCCCGCCGCCGTATGTGCCGGGAATGGACGCGGCCGGCGTGCTGGAGCGCGTGGGCGAGGGCGCCCGAACGGACCTGCGGCCCGGCGATCACGTGATGGCGATCGTCGTCCCCGCGGGCTCGCACGGGGCTTACTCGGAGCGCATCGCGATCCCGGCCGAGTCCGCTGCCCGGGTGCCGGCCGGCGCCACCGACGTGCAGGCGGCGACGCTGCCGATGAACGGGCTGACCGCGCGGCTCGCGCTCGACCTGCTCGGCCTGCGGCCCGGGCAGGTGCTGGCCGTCACCGGCGCGGCCGGAGCGGTCGGCGGTTACGCGATCCAGCTCGGGAAGGCCGACGGGCTGCGGGTGGTCGCCGACGCCGCCCCGGCCGACCGGGAACTGATTGCGGGCCTGGGAGCCGACCTCGTGGTCAGCCGGGGCGACGAGTTCGGCGAGCGGGTCCGCGCGGTGGTGCCGGACGGCGCGGACGGCGTGGTCGACGCCGCCATGCTGAACCAGCTCGTGACCGGGGCGGTGCGGGACGGCGGCCGGATCGCGACCCTGCGCGGCTTCCAGGGCGAGCCCGAGCGCGGCATCTCCTTCCACCCGGTGGCCGTCCGCAGCTACGCCCGTGAGCAGGCCAGGCTCGACCGGCTGCGGCAGCAGGCCGAAGCCGGCCAGCTCACGCTCCGGGTAGCAGACACCTTCCCGGCTCAGCAGGCCGCCGACGCGCACCGCAGGCTGGAGGCCGGCGGCACCCGCGGCCGCCTGGTACTGGAGTTCTGACTCTTCCTCGCCCGCGGCCGCTCACACCAGGAGCTGGGCGCCCTCGGCGTGCAGCACGGTGCCGGTCACGAAGTCGTCGTCCATCAGGAAGCCGATAGCGCTCGCGATGTCCTCCGGCCGCCCGATCCGCCGCGCCGGCAGCCGGGCGGCCATGTCCGCCAGCCTCGCCCGCCTGGCTTCCGGGGTGGCCAGCCGTTCCCAGACCGGGGTGTCAACCCAGCCCGGGGACACCGCGTTGACCCGGACCGGCGCCAGTTCCAGCGCCAGCGCCCGGACCATGGACTCGAGTGCGCCGTTGACGACCGCGGCCAGGGCTCCTCCGGGGGCCGGCCGGTAGGCGGCAATGCCCGAGGTGAAGGTGATGCTCCCGGCGGAGATCCGTTCCGCGGCCTGCTGGGCAGCGAAAAAGGGGCCCAGCACCTTGGACCGGACCGCCCGCATCATGTCGTCCTCTGTCAGCGTGGCCGCGGCACCGTACGGGAGATCGGCCGCCGTCACGACCAGGTGGCGGAGCAGCCCGATCCGCTCAAACAGGGCGGCTACCTGATCCCGGTCTCCGATGTCAGCCCGGATCGCGGTGAGGCGGCCCGGGCCGCCGAGCTGGGCACTGGCAGCATCAAGCCGGCGTTGCGACCGTCCGGCGATGACTACCGGGGCTCCGCCCGCCAGGCAGCGGCGTGCCACCGACAGCCCCAGTCCCGAGCTGCCGCCGATGACGACGACGGTCTCGCTGTCTCTGTCGTTCACGTCGTCTCCTCCATTCCGTCGAGCAGCTTCGTCAGCAGCGAGGCGAGCGCCGACCGGTCCGCGGCGGGCAGGTGCGCGATCATCGCCGCCTCGCAGTCCATGTGCGCTGCCATGGCGCGCTCGGCCACTGAGCGCCCGCGGGCCGTGAGGCCCACGAGGCTGCTGCGGCGGTCCTGCTCGCCGGGTAGCCGCTCCACCAGCCCGGCTCGCTCCAGCGCGTCGACCCGGTGCGTGATGGCGCCAGAGGTCAGCACGAGCTCCTGATACAGCCGGGTCGGTGTAAGCCGGTAAGGCGGCCCGGAGCGCCGGAGCGTGGCAAGCACGTCGAAGCCGCCGCGGTCGAGGCCCTCGCGCCGGAGCGCTTGCCGGATGCGCGCATCGGCCAGGTGCTCGGCCCGCAGGATGCGGCCGATGACCTCCATCGGGGAGGTGTCCAGGCCCGGGCGCTCGGCCGCCCATTCGGCCCGAGCCCGCTCGATGCGGTCCGTCGTGGTTACCTGCATAGTAAATATCTTATCCTACAGATAGTTGCCGCCATCGAGGCGTGGCAGACCTGGTCGCGGCGCGGTTCCCCGGCCTCGCCGGCCAGGAGGTGTCCCGGCTGGGCGCGCACCTGTCGCGGGTGGCCCGTGCCTTCGGCCCATGGCCGGACCCTCAGCCCGGGCGCTGAGCGCAGCGGGCCGGGGGTCAGGCGCGGATGAAGAGGTCCACCTGGTGGAACTCGCCGGCCCCGGGGTCCAGGCTGACCGCCAGCACGAGCCGGCCCGTCTCGCCGTCGAGCTCGACGGTCGCGGTGGTCTCCCCGTTTCCCGCGCGCAGCGCCCCGAGCCGGCACCGGCCGGCCCAGGCGGCGGCCATCCGGAACTGCCGCGCCAGCAGGTGAGTGTCCACTGAGCCGCTCACGGCCAGGGACGGCGGCCACTGCGCGCTATCCCCGTTCAGAAAGGAAAGGAGCGATCCGAGCGCGCCGGCCAGCGGCGAACCGGGGGCAGGCGGGATCGCTAGCGTCAGCGATTGCACCCGCGGGCTGCGCTCCGGGTTGAGCCGGATCTCGGCGGCCGCCACTCCCCGCTCGCCCGCCAGCCACCAGCGGCAGTGCGCGGGCGAGGCGAATTCCGGCGGCCGCCGCGGGTGCTCGGCGAATTCGCCGATCCGCTCCCGGAGCAGTTGCGCGGCACGCTTGCGCTCGGGCAGCGGCTGGTCCTGGTCCACGTTCGGGGTGAACAGCCGGGCAGCGACCGCGTCGTCCCAGCTCCGCAGCAGCCCCA
>DASQSC010000047.1:0-5586 GCA_035642555.1 Streptosporangiaceae bacterium
CGCCGCCGGGCGGCGGGGCAGCGAATGGATCAAGGTCAAGCCGCGGCACACGCTCGACCTGGTGGTGCTCGCGGCCGAATGGGGTCACGGCCGCCGCCGCGGCTGGCTGTCCAACCTGCACCTGGGCGCCCGTGACCCGGACACCGGCGGCCTGGTCATGCTCGGCAAGACGTTCAAGGGCCTGACCGACCAGATGCTGTCCTGGCAGACCGAGCGGCTGCTGTCACTCGCCGACCCGCCGCAGCCGCACGCGGCCGGCGACCGTTCCGCCTTCGGGGTGGTCCGGGTCCGCCCGGAGCTCGTGGTCGAGGTCGCCTTCGACGGCGTGCAGGCCAGCCCCAGGTACCCGGGCGGGCTGGCGCTGCGGTTCGCCCGGGTGCTGCGGCACCGGCCGGACAAGCCGGCCTCACAGGCCGACACGATCGGGGCGGTCCGCGGGCTGTGGCCCGGCCCCGGCGACGAGGGCTAGGGCGGTACCCTCCCGTTCGAAATCGTGACCCGGCCAGCGGGCGGAGCGGGCGCGGTCACCGGCGAGCCGGACCATCAGGAACGGAAGTTTCACGGGAAACGGCCGGCTCGCCGGGCGGGGGCGGCATCGCGGCGCGGCCGCCAGGGCCCACCGGCCGCAGCCGCCGGCCCGCGGTGGCGCGGAGCCGTTCCTCCAGCCGGGCGACCTCCCCCGGCGCCCGGCTGGCGATGATGGCCGGCAGCGCGGTCCGGGGCAGCCACGCCAGCGCGCGCAGCCACGGCTGGGCGTAAACGTGCGGGGCGCGGCGGGCTATCCCGGCCACGATCCGGTCGGCGGCCGGCCCCAGCGGCGCGGTGTGCCCGGCCGGCCAGGGCTGCCGAGCCCGCAGCTCTCGCAGCACCTCGTCCTCGTCCGCGGCCCGCACCATGTCGGTGTCGGTCCAGGTCAGGTAGGCGACGCCGACCCCCACCCGGTGGTGGGCCAGTTCCGCCCGCAGCACGTGCGCGAACGCCTCCACCCCGGCCTTGCTGGCGCAGTACGCGGCCATCAGCGGTGCCGGGGCCAGCGCGGCCAGGGACGCGATCTGCAGGTAGTAGCCGCGCGCGGCGGTCAGAGCGGGCAGGAAGGCCCGGGCCGTCGCCGCCGAGCCGAGCAGGTTCACCCCGATCACCCGCTCGAACGCGGCCGGGTCGGCATCGGCGAACGGCCCGCCGATGGCGATCCCGGCATTGGCCACCACCACGTCCACGCCGCCGGACCAGCCCGCGATCTCGGCGGCGACGGCGGTCATCCGGGCGCCGTCGGTGATGTCAGCGCCCCAGGCCCGGGCCCGCTCGCCGCCGTCGCCCCTGGCCGGCGCCCGCCGGCCGCACCGGGCCGCTACGGCAGCGAGCTCGTCGGGCTCCAGGCCAACCAGGGCCACCCGCGCGCCCGCGGCCGCCAGCCGCAGAGACAGGGCTTCGCCGACGCCGCGGGCGGCGCCGGTGACCACGACGGTCTTCCCGGCCAGCCCGGACAGCCCGCGGGTCACGTCGCGCTCCCGCGCGCGGCGCTGCCCGCCACCCCCGGCTCGGGCTTACCGCCTGCCGCCGGCGGCGCGCTCGCCGCCGGCGCGTTCGCCGCCAGCTCGCGGATCAGCCCGGCCACGGCGCCGGGGTCTTCCAGCGGGGTCATGTGGCCGGCCCCGGGGAGTTCGGTGAGGCCCGCGCAGCGCGGCAGCAGGCTGGCGATCCGGCGGGCATGCGGCGGCGGGGTGAGCCGGTCCCGGCTGCCGACCAGCACCCGCGCCGGGACGTCGATCCCGGCGAGGGCCCCGGTCAGGTCCAGGTTCACCATCACCCGCCCCCAGGCCGCCCGGGTGCGCCGGTCGCAGGCGTGCACCATCGCGGCCGTGGTCCGGGTGAGCTCGCCCGTGGCGCCGGGCCCGAGCGTCAGGTACTTGAGCGCGGCCCGGCTGATCCCGGTGACCGGGCCCAGCGGCAGCGGCGAAGTGAGCAGCAGGTGCCGCGACAGCTCGGCCGGGCTGGGCAGGCCGCCTGCCAGCGGCAGCCCGCCGGTCGTGCGGCTGAGACAGGCGGTCGAGGCGAGCAGCACCCCGCTGGCCCGGCCGGACAGCGGGACGCGGCCCGCCGCCGCCATGACCGCCATCCCGCCCATGCTGTGCCCGGCCAGCACCGGCAGCTCCCCGGCCGGGACCGCCGCGTCGAGGACCGCGGCCAGGTCGTCGGCCAACGCGCCGGTGCTGCACCGGCCCGGCCCTGCGGGGTCGCTCGCACCATGTCCCCGCTGGTCGTAGGCGACCACCCGGACCTGGCCGGCCAGCTCGGCGATCACCGGTTCCCACACCGAGGCGGCACAGGTCCAGCCGTGGACCAGTACCACGGTGGGGGCTCCCGGCCGGTCCGGCTCGTGCACCTCCACGCTGATGCGCGTCCCGTCGGCCGAGCGTGCCTGCAGCCGTGTCCGCCCGTCGCTCACGCCGACGCTCCCGCCGGGATCAGCTGGTACTCGGCCAGGTCGAGCCGTCGGCTCAGCCGCCGGAACCGGAGGGTGGACCCCGGCCACAGGGTCGGGATCCGGCCCGCGGCATTGAGGTACCAGCTCACGCAGCCGCCGGTAGACCAGACCGTGCCCGCCATCCGCTGCTCCACTCCGGCGCACCACCGGTCCTGCGCGGCCGGCCGGGCGTCGAGTGCCCCGGCCCCGGTCCGGTCCAGCGTGGCGAGGTAGTCCAGGACGTAGTTGAGCTGGGACTCAATCATGTGGATCATCGAAGTGTGCCCGAGCCCGGTGTTCGGCCCCGCCAGCAGGCACAGGTTCGGGAAGCCGGTCACGGTCGTCCCCCGCAGCGCCCGCATGTCGCTGCGCCAGGCCTGGGCCAGCGACCGCCCGCCGGCGTCGTAGACCCGGGCCGCGATCGGCGGCTCGGTGACCCGGAACCCAGTGGCGAAGACGATCGCGTCGGCCTCGTGCGTGCTGCCGTCCTGCGCGGTCAGCAGCTTGCCGTCGATCTTGGCCAGCCCGGACGCCACCACCTCGGTGTTAGGGCGCGTCAGCGCCGGATAGAAGTCGTTGGACAGCAGGATGCGCTTGCAGCCGGTCACGTAGCTGGGGGTCAGCCGGGCGCGCAGCTCCGGGTCTGGGACCGACCGTTCCAGGTGCTGGCGGGCCACCCGCTGCAGGGCCAGCAGTAGCGCGGGCCGCCACACGAACCCCGGGACGGCGGACTCGCGGAACAGGTAGATGCCGAGCCGAGCTGCCCGCTGCGTGACCGGGACATGGCGGTAGAGCCAGCGCTCGGCAGCGCTGATGCGGCGGTCGCGGCGGGGCAGCACCCACGCCGGGGTGCGCTGGAACAGCACCAGCCTGCCCGCCTGCGGCTGGATCTGGGGCACGATCTGGATCGCCGAGGCACCGGTCCCGACCACCGCCACCCGCCGGCCGGACAGGTCGGCGTCGTGGTCCCAGCGGGCGGAGTGGAAGACCTCGCCGGGGAAGTCAGCCAGCCCCGGGATGTCGGGCACGGCCGGCTCGGACAGCGGGCCCGCCGCTGAGATCAGCACCTGGGCCGTCAGTTCGCCGCGGGAGGTGCGCAGCCGCCAGCGGGACCGCTCCGGTTCCCACCGTGCCTGCGTGACCTCGGTGTCCAGCCGCAGGTGCGGGCGCAGGCCGCGGGCGTCGGCCAGGTCCTCCAGGTACTGCCAGATCTCTGGCTGCCGGGAGAAGCTGCGGGTCCACCGCGGGTTCGGCGCGAACGAGAACGAGTAGAGGTGCGAGGGGACGTCGCACGCGCAGCCGGGGTAGCTGTTGTCCCGCCAGGTGCCGCCGACCGCGCCGGCCCGCTCCAGGATCACGAAGTCGGTCCGGCCGTCCGCCAGCAGCCGGGCGCCAGCGCCGAGGCCGCTGAAGCCGGCTCCGACGATCGCGACCCGCACGTGGCCGGGCAGCGGCGGGGTGTCCCGGGCCGTCCCGGCCGGGTCAGGGGCCGGGACAGCCGGGGGCTCTGACGGCTCAGCCGGGCTGGCGGAAGGCTCGGCCGGGCTGGCGGAAGGCTCGGCCAGGCCGCTGGCGTAGGGCGGGGCGGAGACGCCGGTGACCCGGTACCGGTGCCAGGTGTCGGGGTCGGAGACCTGGCAGGGGGCGGTGCCCTCGGGCGTGCTCAGCTCCGCCGCCTTGCCGCCGCCGATCGCGGCGGCCACCGCGTCGTCCGGGGCGACCCGGCCGTACCAGTGGTAGCGGCCGTCGATCGGCTGGAAATGGCCGCGCAACTCGACCCGCACCGGCAGCCGCGAACCGCCGATTGTCAGGGTCGCCGGGCCCTCGTATCCGTCGTCGCTGGCCGGGTGGCTGGCTGGGGATGCCATCCGCCGTCCTCCTCATCGCTGCCGGTGACGTGCAGGGTCACTCCGGGCCTTGGCTCGGGCAGCGGCTCGTCCGGGCCGAGCGTGATGCCCGCGTCGCGCAGGACACCCGAGAGCGCGGACCAGATCAGCTGGGTCACGTACTCGACCACGTGGGACCGGCTCATGGAGCGCCGCTGTAGCCACCATTCGCCGGTGCTCTGGACCAGGCCGGTGAGCCCGTAGGCCCAGGGCTCGGCCGCGCCCGAGTCAAGCCCGAAGACGCGCGCGTAGTCGCCGATGACCGCGGTCAGCGCGATGGCGATGAACTCCTTGTCGCGCTGCACCGGGTCGTCGCCCGCCTCCGCCGGCGCCCGCCTGGCCAGCAGCCAGTACAGGCCCGGATGCTCGTCGATCACCGCGAAGTACGCGCCGACCGCCTCCCGGATCCGGGCGCGCAGCGGTCCGGCGGAGTTGATGGCCGGCATCAGCCGCTCCAGCAGGATCTCGGAGCCGCGCTCGCCGAGCGCCTGGATCAGCGCTGCCTTGTCGCTGAAATAGCGGTAGAGGACCGGCTTGGTCACGCCCGCCTCGGCCGCCACCGCCTCCATCGGCAGTTCAGTGCCCTGTGCCTGGAGCACCCGCAGCGCCGCGTCCACGAACTGGCGACGGCGGGCGGCCCGGTGCTCGGTCCACCGGTCGCGGCGCGCGTCGGGCGCGGAACCGGGCCCGTGGGCCTTGACACGGTCGGCCATGCGACGGATGCTACCAGAAGTAACTGTTACTTCAAGTCACAAGTTGATCGGCAGTGCCGCGACGACAGTGCTGCAACCGACGGTGGCTGCAGGAGGGAGACGACATGCCCGACCGCACCGGAGGAGCGGTGGTGACGGCCGTGGCGCCCGGCGACCGGGAACGGACCGCCGAGCGCTTGCTGCGCTCGACCGCGTCCCGGTCCTACGACCCTGACATCGACATCGACTGGTCAGCGCCGCTGGCCGACGGCAAGGGGTTCATGCTGGCGCACCGCTGCTCGCTGTACGGGACGCAGCTGTGGGAGGGGCTGAGCCCGCAGCAGCGCATCGAACTCGGCAAGCACGAGATCGCCAGCGTCGCCTGCACCGGGATCTGGCTGGAGTTCGTGCTGCTGCGGCTGCTCGCCAAGGTCGCCTACGAGGGTGACCCGGCCAGCCGCCACGTGCAGTACGCGCTCGCCGAGATGGCGGAGGAATGCCGTCACTCCACCATGTTCGCCCGGCTGGTGGAGCGGCTCGGGGT
>DASQSC010000048.1:0-7335 GCA_035642555.1 Streptosporangiaceae bacterium
GAATCCGCTGGCGGTCGCGTACCCTATCCGTCCGCTGGCAGCGGCCGGGCCCTCGATGCGCCAGCCGTCACCGTCCCGGCGGAGAGCGGAGCAGGCACGCTGCCGCCACCAGGTCGCGACCTCCCTCGGCAGCGCGTGCCAGGCCGTCTCGTCGTCCCGGAATCGCTGCAGCAGTGACCGGTAGCCCATCGCGACCCTCGGGTCGCGGGCGTAGTCCGGGTGGGTGAGCGCCAGCACCATCCCCTGCCGCTCCCGGAGCAGTTGCGCCTTGTTGAGCCACGTGCCTGCGTCCGTGAGCTGGAGAATCGCGAACATCGTGTGGTCCTGCGGCAGGGTTATCGGCAGCTCGACCATGCTCTCGTTGAAGAACGGCAGGTAGCTGCAGCAGCCCCCGGGCTGCGGCTCGTACGGGTCGGTGTCGCTGTAGGAGGAGTCATAGTCGAAGCCGAGCTGTGGCATCAGATCCCAGTGCCGCAGGGTGCCCGGAGAGCGGAAGCCGGCCGCCTGCCAGCGCCCGGCGTACTCACGCATCGCCGGGAGGCGCTTGGCGAGCAGCCGCCGCGATCCGATGTCGCGCCCGTCGTGCCGGAGACCGTGGACCCCCACCTCGCAGCCCTCAGCGTGGAGGGCGCGCACGGTGGCGTCAGCCACCTGGTAGCGGAGCGGAACGAAATTCCATGATGACCGGTAGCCAAGCTCCCGTTCCGGGGCGCGCAGCAGCTCGATGTCCTGGCATCCGGCGGCCGTCTCCACGTCGTGCGTCAGCACCAGCGCCCACGTCCGGCCGGCCGGCCATGGCGCGAGGTAGGGCACCGGCCGGCCCGCCAGCTCGGCGAGCAGGCCGAACAGCCATGCGTACAGGGCATGAAGGCTGTCCTCCAGCGGCCAGCGGGGAAAGACCGGCCGGGCCTGCACCCGGGTGAACGCCTGCCGGAGGCGCAGCTGGACCTGGCGCGGCAGGACCGGCCTCACCAGGTAGTAGCCGCGCAGCAGCGCGGTGCGGCCGCCCCGTGCCATGGCCGTGCGCCCGGTCTGCTGGTATCCCTCCGACCAGAACCCTTGCATCACATCGCCCGGATCGAAGGGCAGGAAGACATCGCCGTGGTCGTCCTGCCAGATGGCGGCCCGCGGGCGGCCGGCGGCGTCGCGGATCCGCTCGGCCGGCCGCCAGCCGCGGCCGGACTCGGCAAGGATGCCGGCCACCGCGCTGTCCGGCACGACATTCGCGAAGAAGGTGAAATCGCGGAGCCGGTAGCGGTCCGGCCGGCCGGGGGCATGCCCGTCGGCAACGTACCCGTCCGCGGTGGGCCACAGCAGCCAGCGGCGCGGGCGGCCGGGCCGGCCGGCGAGGCACAGCCGGTGCAATGACACCGGCGTCCCGGCCCGGTGACCGGCTCCCAGCGCCGCCCGCACCGTATACGGGACGCGAAAGTAATCGAAGAGAGCGAACGGGTGGGATGACTCAAACACCCGCTCCCCCTGGGATCCGCCGAGGCCTCACCCAGACAATCGACCGCACCCGGTGGTTGCGGGCAACCCTCACCGTGACCAGGGCCGCTACGCCAGACGGGGGCTGTGCCCGCCCCGGCCCCCGGGCGAGGGTTGGGGCATGCCCGGCCGTCCGGCGATGAGCGCATGAGCGATGTCACAAGCCTGGAGCTGACCGATCCCCGCTGGCGCGACTTCGTGGCGGGACATCCGGAGGCGACGCCGTTCCACCATCCCGGCTGGGCCAGGCTGGTGGCCGGCTGTTACGGGTTCCCCGCGTTCGCGCTGGCCACCAGCGACGTAACCGGCGCCATCCGGTCCGGCCTGCCGGTGGTCGAGGTGCGCCATCTCGGCAGCGCCCCGAGGTGGGTGTCGCTCCCGTACACCGATTACTGCCCGCCGCTGGTGCTGGCCCGGGGGGACGAAGAGCAGCTGGCCGCGGGGCTGCGGCTGGCGAGCGGCGCCGCCGGCATCCGGCAGGTGGAGGTGCGGGCACCGGTGCCCGGTACCTCAGTCAGCGGCCGCCCGGCGGTCAGGCACCTGCTGCCCCTCGATCCGGACCCGGCTCACGTGTATGCGGGCTTCCATCGCTCGCAGGTGCAGCGCAGCATCCGGCGGGCGGAACGGGATGGCCTCACGGTGCGCTCGGCAGCGCTGCCGCAGGACCTCGCCGGCACCTTCTACCGGCTCCACCTGCGGACCCGGCGCAGGCAGGGGGTTCCGGTCCAGCCGCGGCGGTTTTTCCGGCTGCTGTGGGAGCACGCCGTCAGCACCGGGCTCGGGTCGGTCGTGATCGTGGAGGCCGCCGGGGTTCCGGTCGCGGGTGCGGTCTTCCTGGCCTGGAACGGCACCGTGATCTACAAATTCGGTGCTTCTGACCCGGGCTCGTGGCGGCTGCGCCCGAATCACCTGCTCTTCTGGCACGCGATCCGGACCGCATGCGAGCGCGGCTACCGGTGGTTCGACTTCGGGCGGACCGACGCGGGCCAGCAGGGACTGCGTAATTTCAAGCTCTCATGGGGCGCTGTGGAGCAGCCGCTGGTCTACGGGACCCTGGGGGCGGGCCGCGCCCGGATCCCCGCCACCGATGGCATCGCCGGGCGGGTGCTCGGGCCGGTCATCCGGCACGGCCCGCTGCTGCTGTGCCGCCTGGCCGGCGAGTCGCTGTACCGCTACACCGCCTGAGCGGGCAGCCCGGTCATCCGGCCCGCCCGCGCCCGCTGGCGGGCGGTAATGACGCGCCGCACGATCTCCTCGGCGTCAGCTCCGCTGATCCGGCGATGGGTGGGCAGGTTCACCAGGTGCCGGGAGGCCTCTTCGGCGCGGGGGCAGGAACCGGGGAGGTAGCCGGCGCACCGGGGATCGGCCGCCTCCTCGAGGACCGACGTGAACCAGGTCCCCGGCACCACCCGCCGGGCCAGTTCACGCTGCGTGGCCGCCCTGTCGTCCACCCACACCGGGTACCGGACAAAGGCCGGACTGGCGGCTGGCGGCGGTTGCGGCAGCCGGAATCGGTGCGGGGCGAGCAGTGCCTGGTACTGCCCGGCGATAGAGCGGCGGTGGGCGAGGTTGGCCGCCAGCGCGGCCAGCTGGGTCAGCCCCACGGCAGCCTGCCCGTTGCTCAGCCGCCTGGTGAAGTCCGCCGGGCGATCGCCGCGAGCTTCCGTCGCGTCAACCGGGCGGGGCAGGGGGTGATGCCGGCCGCTGGCTTCATAGGCAGCCCGGGCGAGTACATGCGCGTGCGGCTCGGTCAGCGCGTGGTACACGACCAGCTTGACCAGCTGCCGGGCCGCCTGGCTCGCCGACGGCTCCCGGCAGGCCAGCTGGAACTCCCGCAGCCGCCCGGCAAGCGCGTCGTCATCGGTGGTGACGATGCCCCCCATGGTGGTGGAGATCGTCTTCGTCTCTTCGGTGCTGAAGAACGCGGCCCGGCCAAACGTTCCCGCCTGCCTCCCGCCGAAGGTCGCGCCCAGGGCATGCACGCAGTCCTCGATCAGGTGCAGGCCGCTGCGGTCGGCCAGGGCCTGCGCCTGAGCCATGTCCACCGGGATGCCGAAGGTGTGCTGGACGAGCAGGGCCCTGGTCCGGGGTGTCACGAGCTGCCGCGCCAGTTCCAGGTCGATGTTGTAGCTGGCGAGGTCACAGTCGACGTAGACCGGGCGGGCACCGGTGTACCGGACCGCATTCGCCACCACGATGTGCGTCGGCACCGGCACCAGGACGTCGTCGCCGGCGCCGATGCCCAGGCAGCGCAGGATGCCATACAGCCCCACCCGCCCGGCCGCGAAGCTGACCGCGTTCCGCGACCCGATCCGGTCCGCGAACGACCGCTCGAAGGCCGCCACCGCAGGTCCGTCGGCCAGGCTTCCCGGCGATGCCAGGCAGCGCAGCGCGGCTGCCACGTCCCGCCTGGTGGTCGTGCCGCCCAGCAAGGCGTTCCGGCGCGGAAGCCGTGCGCTGGGCAGCGGCCACCGGGCCTGCGACGGACGGGGCATCCTGCTCATAGGAACCGGTACAGCTGATCCCCGGCCAGAGCCGTCACCGGAAGCGGAACCCGGTGCCAGGCACCGACGGCGATGCGCCGCAGCCACTCCCGGTTCCCGGCCGGGCCGTACTCGATCTCGCCGCCAGGCAGCGGGGGCGCGTGGTACCGGACCAGGGTCCGTGTCTGCGTATCCCACTTGGCCTTGAACCGGGCGAGGCCCTCGTTACCCGCGCTGGCCTCGCCGAAGTCATACCACCGGTATCCGGCGGCGGCGGCGTCGCGCATGGCATGCCACTGCAGCAGATCGTTCGGGCGCAGCGACAGCGCCTCCCTCACCCTGCCGTTGAACGCGTAGAAGGTGGTGTCGCCGAGCCGCAGCAGCATCGACCCGGCGAGGATGCGGTCCCGGCCGGACCGTTCCTGGTGAGCGAGCAGCAGCCGCAGGAACCCGCCTGGCCGCAGCCGCTCCCAGGCGGAGCGGAACAGGCGATACGGCCGGGCGGGCAGCCCCCGCCACCGGCTCACGTCCAGATACAGCCGGTACCACTCGCGCAGATCATCCACGCTGGCGGCGTCCCGCACCAGCAGGCCTTCCCGCTGGGCCTTGCGCACGGCCCACGCGATGCGGCCGTGGTTACGGGAATTCCCGAACCTCAGCAGGTCCGGATCGGCGGGGAGCGGCTTGACGTAACTGCGCCGCCACGGGCTGCCGTGCAGGCCGGGCGCCAGACTGAGTGCTCCGGCAGCGGGCTTGAGCTGCAGCCGGAGCCCGGCGGCCGCAGCCTGGGCCAGCGCCTCCGCCACTAGTGCCCCAACCGCCGTCTCGCTCGTCCCGACCGGGCCCGCGACCGGCGTCCGCGGCAGCGAGCTCAGCCGCGGCCCGGCGGCGGCGCCGCCCAGCCCGAGTGGCAGCCCGCGGGCAACCATGAGCGGGAGGACGCCGCTCAGGGTTCCGTCGGGCTCTTCGCAGGCGAGCCGCAGCGCGCGGCGCCCGCTCTCCCGCTCCAGCGCAGCGAGCCAGCCGGAATGGTGAAACACCGTGCCGCCCTCCGACGCCAGCACGAAGTCATCCCAGCGCGGATCATCATCGGCTACCTGCAGGACGCGCGTGCTTCCGGTGGCGCTTGGCAGCGGCCTCGGACGAGAATCAGCCCGCAACGCGTTCCCCCTGCCAGTACCGGCACCATGCCGTTCCGGGCCCCGCGGATGGCGAGCGCCGGGATTGTCCCGGCCTGGCTGCCAAGCTAACAACCGCTGAGCTGCGGGCAATCCCTCACCGTGGTGAGGACGGCTACGCCAGACGGGGCTGCGCCGGTCTGCTGCCAGGGGAAACGCTGTGGCATATCCGGCCGCCGGCCCGGGATGCGTATCTCGCCATCAAGCGGGCTTGAATAGCACGCACCGTGCCACGATGGTTAAGGCGGGAGCGCGGGGCTCCAGGGCCTCGCCTGGGGCCGCTCAGGAACCCGTACCGGGAGGTGATCCGGAGGCTGTGCTTCGTGGCCGCGGCCCCAATGGCCGGTACGCGCTGGCGCCGGCCGCCGTTGCCGGCTGCCTGCTCGCGGTGCTGACCTGGCAGGTGATCGACGGGGGAGTACTGACCGCGCTCGACCAGCCCGGGTACCGGTGGGCGGTCCGGCGCGGGAGCAGTACCCGCTTCGGCCGGCCCTGGGCGCTGCTGACCGGCCTGGGCGAGGGGCGGATCATGGTGCCGGCGGTCACGCTGCTGGCGGCCGCCGCCTGGCGGCGGCGTGGTCTCGGGTGGCGGCCGGTGCCGGGGCTGCTCGGGATTCCAGCCGCGTCCCTGGTGCTGGTACTCGGGCTGGTGGCAGCCGCCAAGCCAGCGGTCGGCCGGGCCTACCCGGGATCCGACGGTGATGCCTTCGCCGGCGGTAGCGCGTTTCCGTCCGGTCACGCCGCCGGCGCGGCCGTGGCCTGCGGCGTGGCCGGCTACCTGCTGTGCCTGCTGGCCGGGACCGAGCACCGGCCCGGCTGCGCGCGGCTGTGCCTGGCCGCCGGCGGGCTGGGGGGACTGGGGGCCGGTGCCGCCATGGTGCGGCTTGGCTACCACTGGCCCACCGACTCCGCCGGGGGCTGGCTGATGGGCATGGCCGTGCTGGACCTGATGCTGGTGGCGCTCGCTCGGGCGGGCGGCCTGACGAGCGCGCGGATGACAGCGCACCGGGCCGGATCTTGACCGTCGCCCGCAGCCCGGCCGCCGCCGAGCTGGCGGCAGCGCTGCGCCAGGCGGGGGTGGCTGAGGTCTCCGGCAGCACGCTGGAACGGGCGCTCTACTCCTCCGACGGGTCGCTGTACCGGGTGGTGCCCGCGGTGGTCGCGCACCCGCGCGACACCGACGAGGTGGCCGCCGCGGTCGAGGCGTGCCGGGCCCTCGGCGTCCCGCTGACCTGCCGCGGCGCCGGGACCTCCATCGCCGGCAACGCCGTCGGCGCCGGCCTGGTGCTCGACTTCAGCAGGCACCTGAACCGGGTGCTGGCGGTCGACCAGGAAGCCAGGACCGCCACCGTCCAGCCGGGCGTGGTCCAGGCCCAGCTGCAGCGGGCGGTGGCGGGGGCGGGACTGCGGTTCGGCCCCGATCCTTCCACCTCAAGCAGGTGCACGATCGGCGGGATGACCGGCAATAATTCGTGCGGCTCCCGTTCTCTTCGATACGGCCGGACCGTCGACAACGTGGCCGCGCTGGAGGCGGTGACCGCGGCCGGCCGCCCGCTCCGGCTGGGGGATCCCGCCGGCTCCGCGCTTCCGGGCGAGCTGGCCGGGCTGCGGGAGGTGGTCGCCGGCGGGCTGGCCACGATCCGGACCGAGTTCGGGCGGTTTCCGCGGCAGGTGTCCGGTTACGGCCTGGAGCACCTGCTGCCCGAGCGCGGGTTCGACGTCCGGCGGGCGCTGGTCGGGAGCGAGGGAACGCTCGCCGTGGTCACCCAGGCGACCCTGCGGCTGGTCACCGCGCCGGGGGAACGGGTCCTGGTGGCGCTCGGGTACCCGGACATGCCCAGCGCGGCCGAGGCGGTGCCCGGCATCCTGGAGTGCCAGCCCGCGACCTGCGAGGGACTCGACTCGCGGATCGTGGACGTGGTCAGGGCCCGCCGCGGCCCGGCTGCCATCCCGGCCCTGCCCCGTGGCTCCGGCTGGCTGCTGGTCGAGGTCACCGGCGGCACCGCGGCCGAGGCACTGGCGCAGGCCAGGCAGGTGGCCGCGGCAGCCGGCGCGCTGGCCGCCGAGGTGATCTCCGATCCGCGGCAGGCCGCGGCGCTGTGGCGGATCCGGGAGGACGGGGCCGGGCTGTCCGGGCGCACCCCGGCCGGCCGTCCGGCCTACCCGGGCTGGGAGGACTCGGCCGT
>DASQSC010000049.1:0-6267 GCA_035642555.1 Streptosporangiaceae bacterium
TCGGAGCGGGCGGTCCGCGAGCACAACCTCCGCCCGCTGGCCCGGGTCTGCCACCTGTCCGCCCGTGGCGACGACCCGGTCCTGATGCTCACCGCGCCGGTCGCGGCGACGGCGCAGGCGCTGGACCGGTCGGGCCTCACCCTGGACCAGCTCGACCTGATCGAGATCAATGAGGCGTTCGCGTCGGTGGTGCTGGCCTGGCACCGGGAGACGGGCGCCGACCTGGCGCGGGTCAACACCTGCGGCGGGGCGATCGCGCTCGGGCACCCGCTGGGCGCGACCGGTGCCCGGCTGCTGACCACCCTGGTGCACGGCCTGGCGCGGACCGGCGGCCGCTACGGCATGGTCACCATGTGCGAGGGCGGCGGCCAGGCGAACGTCACCATCATCGAGCGCGCCTGACCGGCCTGCCGGGCACCGCCGCCGGGTCCGCCAGGCTGGCCAGGGCGGCCAGCCGCTGCGCAGCGTCGGTCATGATCGCCTCAATCAGGTCCGCGACCGCCGGCAGGTCGCCGATCAGCCCGGTCACCTGTCCGGCCGACATCAGCCCCAGGTCGGGGCGGCCGTCCACCATCGCCGCCCGCAGCAGCACCGGGGTGTTCGCCGCCATCAGCACCTGCGCCCAGGTCAGCCCCGTGCCCCGGCGCATCGCCCGGCCCTGCCGGAGCAGGTCCGGCCACGACAGGCCGGACAGCGCCCGGAACCTGGCAGCGTTGCGCACCGACCGGCCCAGCCCGCCGATCCGCCCGCCCCCTTCCAGCCGCTCCACCAGCGGCGTGCGCAGTACCCGGTGCGGCAGGCCGTCCACCCTGGTGGTGACCACCGTGCCGGTCACGTCGGCGGCCAGGTACAGCTGCTTGACCGCGTCCGCCACCGGGCTGTCGCTGGTCAGCAGGAATCGGGTGCCCATCGCGATCCCGGCCGCGCCGTAGGCGAGCGCCGCGGCCAGCCCGCGGCCGTCGAAGAACCCGCCCGCCGCGATCACCGGCACCTCGACAGCGTCCACGACCTGCGGTATCAGCAGGCTGGTGGGGACCGCGCCGGTGTGCCCGCCGCTCTCGCCGCCGGTCGCTATCACCGCGTCGATCCCCCAGGCCGCCACCTTCTCGGCGTGCCGCCGGGCGCCCACCGACGCGATGGTGACCACCCCCGCCTCCCGCAGCCGCGCGATCAGCTCCGGCCTGGGCGCGAGCGCGAACGAGGCCACCGGCACCCGCTCCGCGATGATCAGCTCCGCCCGCTCGCCGGCGTCCGGGGCGTCCGCCCGCAGGTTGACCCCGAACGGTGCCGCGGTGCGCGCCCTCACCTCCTTGATTTCCGAACGGAGCATTGCCTGGCTCATGGTCGCGGATGCGATGATGCCGAGCCCGCCGGCCCCGGACACGGCCGCGGCCAGCCTGGCGCCCGACACGTAGCCCATGCCGGCACCGACGATGGGGCAGCGGATGCCGAGCAGCTCGGTCAGCCGGGTGCTGATCACGGGAGCTCCTGGTCCCGCTTCCGGCCGGGGTCGAGCACGTCGCGGATCAGTGCCAGCTCCGCCGGCCCGGGCAGCCGGGTGACCGGGACCTCGTCCGGGACCGCCAGCGGGAACCCGGTGGCGGCGGTGACCTCGGCGGTGCAGACGCCCGGGTGGACCGAGCGCAGCCGCATCCGGTGATCGCTGGTGGCGAAGTCCAGCACCGCCAGGTTGGTCACCACCACCCGCACCTCGTGGAAGCGCCCGCTCCGGCCGAGCCCGGCCGCCCGGTCGTAGCCGATCCCGCTCACCATGTCGGCGCGCTCCACGAAGACCCGCGGCGAGTGCCGCGGCACCCAGTAGCTGACCGGGTGGTTGATCGTGTTGCCCGGCGCGCCGCGCACCCCGAGCAGTTGCGCCCTCGGCCGGGCCCAGTCGCCGATGCAGGAGATGTTCTGGTTCCCGAACCGGTCGAGCTGGGCGGCGCCCATCATCACGTGCCGGCGGCCCGCGGCCACCATCGTGAACACGGCCCGGTAGGGCAGCCAGCCCTCGACGGTGCCCTCCCGCAGCAGGAAGGCCTCGCCGTCGGACAGCAGCAGGTCCGGGGCGAAGGTGCGCTGCGCGAGCCGGGCGCCCAGGGCGGGGATCAGGCCCATCGGGCTGGCGAGGATGGCACCGTCGCCCCGCCAGGCCTCCGCGCAGGCAGCGATGCAGACCTCGGCCCTGGAGGGGGTCACGGAGCCGCCGCCGTGGCCCGGGCCTCGCCGAACCGCCGCACCGCCGCCTGATAGGCGGCCTCGTTCCCGGTCAGGTAGTCCGCCTGGAACCGCTGCCAGGCGGACGGGTCCGCGGCCGCGGCCGCGTAGTGCGCCTGGAACGCCTCGTCGCGGTCGTAGTCCGGCACGCAGCTGGTGAAGTGCGCGCCGCCAGGCGCCTGGATCACGCCGTTCACCATGGCCCGGTTGACGAGCAGGCTCTGCGGCGGCCCGGTCAGGCCGCCGGCCGGCACGAGCTGCTCGCAGGACAGGTAGGCGCGGTCGGCCGCGAGGCAGAACAGGTCGTCGAAGTACGGGTCAGGGCCGAGATACTGGCCGTTGCCGGCGGCGTCGGCCCGGTTGAGGTGGATGAGCGCGGCGTCGAGCCGCAGCGCGGGTACCGCGACGAGCTCCTCGCCGCCGTAGGGGGAGCGGACCGTGCGCAGGTCCGGGTTGACGCGCAGGACGTCCGAGCCGAGCCCGGCGCGGATCGGCAGGAACGGCAGCCGGTGCGCGGCCGCGAGCAGGCCCCAGTGCAGCATTCCCTCGTCCAGCTCGGTCAGCTCGATCGCGCCGCGCTGGCGGGCGGTCCGGAAGTGCGGCTCCAGCGCGATCGAGTCGAGCGAGACGAAGCCGGTCACCACCGAGCGGACGTGCCCGCCCGCGATCAGCAGGCCCACGTCCGGGCCGCCGAAGGAGACGATCGTGAGATCGGCCAGATCCGTCCGGAGGATGGCGCGCACCAGCGCCATCGGCTTGCGCCGCGATCCCCAGCCGCCGATGCCGACGGTCATCCCCGAGCGCAGCTCGGCGGCGACGTCGCCGGGGCTCATGATCCTCACCGCTGGCCGTCCACGAAGGCCTGGCGGGCCTGGGCGGCGGCGCCGGTGAGGTTCAGCTCGAGGGTGAAGCCCTGCTCGTAGCGGTAGGAGCGCTTGACGTCGACCGGGTCGATGCCGTTCAGCGACTGCTTGGCGGCCCGGATGACGGCCGGGTCCCTGGCGGCGATCTGGCCGGCCACCTCGGCGGCGGCCGCCCGCAGCCGGTCGCGGGGCACCACGCTGAGCACGGTGCCGAAGCCCTGTAGCTGCCGGGCCGTGACCGTGCGGCAGGTGTACACCATGGTGCGCATCAGCTGCTGGGGGACCAGCCGGGACAGGTGGGTGGCCGCCCCGAGCGCGCCCCGGTCCACCTCGGGCAGTCCGAAGCTCGCGTCGTCGGACGCCACCACGATGTCGGCGTTGCCGGCCAGCCCGACGCCGCCGCCGAGGCAGAAGCCGTGCACCGCGGCGATCACCGGGACCGGGCAGTCGTAGACCGCGGCGAACGCGGCGAAGCAGCCCTGGTTCGCCGCCACGATCGCCGCCGGCGTGCGCTGCAGCTCCTTGATGTCCACGCCGGCGCAGAACCCGCGGCCCTCGGCGGCCAGGATCACCGCGCGCACGGCCGGGTCCCCGCCCGCCGCGGTGACCATCCGGGCGAGGTCGCTCCAGCCCTGCGCGGGCAGGGCGTTGACCGGCGGGAAGTCGATGACCACTTCGGCGATGCCGCCGCTGGACCGCTGCTCGATGCCCATCGTCGCGCCTCGCTGTCCCGCGCCGCCCGGGCAGCCGGCTGCCCGGGGTTCCTGCTCACCTGGCGCCTGGCCCGCCGTGGCCGCGTGGCCGGCCGGGCACCCTGCCCGTTCGGTATTCAACCTAGCGTTTGCTTGGTAAGCAAGCCTAGCATCGGGCACATGAGCACCATCGACTACGCGGGCCGGGCGGTCGTGGTGACCGGCGGGACGCGGGGGATCGGGGCCGGGATCGCCCGGGCCTTCCTGGCCGCCGGCGCGGACGTCCTCGTCTGCGGCCGGACCGCGCCCGGTGACGGGCTGCCCGCCGCCGGCGGGCGCCAGGCCGCTTTCGCCCGCGCCGACGTCCGGGACCCGGCGCAGGCGCAGCAGCTGATCAGCGAGGCGGCCGGGCGGTTCGGCCGGCTGGACGTGGTGGTGAACAACGCGGGCGGGTCCCCGTACGCGGACGCCGCCACCGCGTCCCCCCGGTTCCACGCCAAGGTCATCGAGCTCAACCTGATCGCGCCGCTGCACGTGGCGCAGGCGGCGAACGTGCTGATGCAGGGGCAGCCCGGGGGCGGGTCGATCGTCATGATCGGCAGCGTCAGCGGGGTGCGGCCGTCACCGGGCACCGCCGCATACGGGGCGGCGAAGGCAGGCCTGCACAGCCTCGCGGCCAGCCTGGCGGTGGAATGGGGGCCGGCCGTGCGGGTCAACAGCGTGGTGGCCGGGGCCGTGGCGACCGAGGCCGGCGCCGCCGAGCACTTCGGGGACGCCAGCACCCAGGCCGCGGTCGGGGCGACCGTCCCGCTGGGGCGGATGGCCACGCCCGCCGACATCGCCGGCGCCTGCCTGTTCCTCGGCTCGGCGCTGGCCGCCTACGTCAGCGGCGCGGCGCTGCTCGTGCACGGCGGCGGGGAGCGCCCGGCCTACCTGGCAGCCGTCGAGGGCGCGGGGTAGTTTCCGAAGAACTAGAACGTGTTCTACTAAGGGGCCGTCATGGTGGCATCCATCAGCCCGTATCGGGACGAGCTCGGGGTCGGCGACGGCCGCATGCTGATCGACGGCGAGTGGGTCGCCGCCAGCTCCGGTCAGGCAAGGGACCACATTCACCCGGCGACCGGGGAGCACGTCGCCTCCTTCCCGGTGGCCGGGCACGAGGACGTGGAGCTGGCGGTGCGGGCGGCCAGGCGCGCGTTCGACGAGGGCCCCTGGCCGCGGGCCCGCGCCGGGGAGCGGGAGCGGGTGCTGCACCGGATCGCCGGCCTGATCCGCGAGCACGGCGACGAGCTGCTGCGGGTGCAGGCGCTCGACAACGGCGTGCCGCTGTCGTTCGGCAGCGTGTACGCGACCGGCACCGGGTTCGTGGCCGACGTGTTCGACCACCACGCGGGCTGGGCGGACAAGCTGGCCGGCGAGACCCTGCCGCCCTATCAGGGCGGCGACCACCTGGTGCTGACGCTGCGCGAGCCGGTCGGCGTGGTGGGCGCGGTGATCCCGTGGAACGCGCCGCTGATGCTGTTCGCGCAGAAGGTAGCCCCGGCGCTGGCGGCTGGCTGCACCGTGGTGCTCAAGCCGTCGGAGTACGGCACGTTCTCGGTGCTGCGGCTGGCCCGGCTCATCGCGGCGGAGAGCGGCCTGCCGCCAGGCGTGCTGAACGTCGTCACCGGGCCGGGCGAGCCTACCGGAGACGCGCTGATCGGCCATCCGGCGGTGGACAAGCTCTCGTTCACCGGCAGCCGGGCCGTCGGCAGGCGGGTCCAGCTCGCCGCGGCCGAGGGGTGCAAGCGGGTCAGCCTGGAACTCGGCGGCAAGAGCCCGTCGATCGTGTTCCCGGACGCGGACGTGGGCACCGCCGCCGCGGTCAGCATGGGCACGGTGACGCTCGGCGTGTCCGGGCAGGCCTGCGTGGCGCAGAGCCGCGCGCTGGTGCACCGGGACGTGCACGACGAGTTCGTCTCGGCGGCGGAGCTGATCGCCGGGATGGTGAGCTATGGCGACCCGTTCGACCCCGCCACCACCTCCGCGCCGCTGATCAGCTCCCGGCAGCTGGACCGGGTGCTCGGGCTGATCGCCCGCGGCCGGGACGAGGGGGCGCAGCTGGTGCTGGGCGGCGAGCGCGCCGACGGCGACCTGGCCGCGGGCAACTTCGTCACCCCGGCGCTGTTCACCGGCGTGTCCAACCACATGACAATCGCCCGGGAGGAGATCTTCGGGCCGGTGCTGGCGGTGATCCCGTTCTCTGACGAGGAGGAGGCGGTGCGGCTCGCCAACGACACCGACTACGGGCTGTCCGCCACCGTCTGGACCAATGACGTGCGGCGGGCCGTGCGGATGGCCAAGGCGATCCGGGCCGGCACCGTCGGCGTCAACGGCTACCAGGTGGAGCCGCACGCCGCCTTCGGCGGCTTCCGGCAGTCCGGCCTCGGCCGCGAAGGCGGCCGGACGGCCATCGAGTCCTACACCGAGCTCAAGACCGTCCTGCTGCCGTTCAC
>DASQSC010000050.1:0-2836 GCA_035642555.1 Streptosporangiaceae bacterium
GCAGGAGGCGGTGGCATGAAGTTCCGGGTTGAGCATGAGGCACTGGCCGAGGCCGTGGGCTGGATGGCGCGGGCGCTGCCATCCCGCCCGGTGGTCCCGGTCCTGTCCGGGCTGCGGCTGGCGGCCGGCGGCGACGGGCTCACGCTGTCGTGCTTCGACTACGAGGTGTCCGCGCTGGCGCGGATCGGCGCGGACGTCGCCGAGCCGGGCACGGTCCTGGTGCCGGGCCGGCTGCTGGCCGAGATCACCCGGAGCCTGCCGGCCGAGCCCGCGGAGTTCACCTCCGACGGCGAGGTCGTGACGCTGTCCTGCGGCAGCGCCGAGTTCGAGCTGGTCGTGCTGCCGCTGGCGGACTACCCGGCGGTGCCGGGGCCGCCGCCCGCGGCGGGCACCATTGACGGCGGCGAGCTGGCCGCCGCCATCGGGCAGGTGCTGCCAGCGGCCAGCCGGGACGACACACTGCCGATGCTGACCGGGGTGTGCCTGGACATCGACGGCGAGACGATGTCGCTGGCCGCGACCGACCGGTACCGGCTGGCGGTGCGGGAAGCCCGGTGGTCCCCGGCCCGCCCCGGGCTGCGCGCGGCCGCCCTGGTGCCCGGGCGGACCCTGGCCGACGCGGCCCGGACCATGACCGCCGGCGTGCCGGTGACGGTGTCGTTCCGGGCCGGTGACGATCCTGGTGAGGAGGGCGCGACCAGCCGGGGCGCCTCCCGCCCGGGCCGGGACGCGCCCCGCCCGGCCGAGGGCATGATCAGCTTCGAGAGCGGGGAGCGGCGGCTGGCGACCCGGCTGATCGGCGGCGAGTTCATCCGCTACCAGTCCCGGTTCCCGGAGTCATTCGGCTGCCGGGCGGAAGTGCCTGCCGCGTCCTTCATCGAGGCCGTGCGGCGGGTGTCGCTGGTCGCGGACCGGGCCAGCCCGGTGCGGCTGGCGTTCGGCCCGGGCCGGGTGACGATCGAGGCCAGGACCGAGGGCCGGGCGCGGGCGGTGGAGACGGTGACCGCGAGCTTCCACGGTGACCAGCCGGAGATCTCGTTCAACCCGCATTACCTGCTGGACGGGCTGGCCGCCGCGGCCGCGGGAGATCCGGCCCGGCACGCTCAGGGCTCCCAGGCGGCCGGCGGCGAGGAGCCGGACGGCGGGGGAGGCGGCGAGACGCCGGCTCCGCCGGGCATGATCAGGCTGGAGTTCACCAGCCCGGCCAAGCCCGCGCTCATCACCTGGGCGGATGGTCAGGAGGAAACGGGGACCGGAGCCAGGTTCCGGTACCTGGTGGTTCCGCTCCGGCCGCCGGTGCCGGGCTAAGTACGGGCCTTGGCCGGGTGCGTGGCCCTGGCCGGATGGATCGCCCTGGTCGGGCCGCCGGTGCCCGGGGCGGAATAGGTGGCCGTGGCCGGGCGGCCATCCTCGGCTAATAGGCTGCCCTGGTCAGGCCGCCGGTGCCCGGCTGACCCGGCGGTGCAGCCGCCGGCCCGCCCGCCAGGCGGCCCGGCCCGCCAGCAGTGCCCGGGCGGCCCACAGCAGGCGGCTCAGCCAGGGTGCCCCGGCCGCCAGCGGGACCACCTCCAGCCAGGCGGTGCTGCGCCAGGCCCGGCCTGCCACCAGTGCCAGCACTAGGACGAGGGTCACCGCCACCAGCGCAGGCAGGCCCGCCAGTGCCAGGATCGCTGCGATCAGGCCGCCGTGCGGGGCCCAGACGGCAACCGCCACGACGGCGAGGAACCACGCCAGGACGCTCAGCCCGGCCAGCCGCAGCCGGCGCCGGATCCGGGGGCGGCGCTTCCGGCCGGCGGGCCCGGCCGCGGGCCAGTTCCCGGCGAAGGGATCCTCGGGGGACCAGTTCCGGGCGGAGGGATCCTCCGCTGCCGAGCCGAGGCCGGCGGGACCGGTTGCCGCGGCCCGGCTGTCTTCGGTGAGCCTGTGGTCATCCCGGCCGCCGCCGCCAGCGGGCGGCCAGATCCCCTGCGTGGCCATAAGAAGACGTTATATCTCGATTGCCGGTGAGGGCAAGTGGGCGGCGCGGCGCGGGACGGCAGGCGGGGGCATGGGACACGCGGGCGGAGGCATGGGACACGCGGGCGGAGGCTCGGGAGGCTCACTGACAGTGATGCGCCGGGTCAGGCTTCCGGCACGGCAATCACCGGCTTTACATCCGCGATGGGGGTCCCGTTGATGGCTTCCAGGCCCCGCACCAGGACCCGGTTCCCGCGGATCGCGGCGATCCGTACCCGGTGCAGGCCGATCGGATTCGGCCGGTCGGGGGAGCGGGTGCTGAACACGCCCGTCAGCGGGTTCCGTGGATCATCGCGCGGGCGGGTGACCAGTTCATCCCGCCGTGCCTGGTGAAGCCAGGTCAGCACCAGGATCTCGGAGCCTTCCGCGAGGTCACGGATGCCCTCGGCCAGGCGCGGGTCGAACACCAGCCACGCCTCCGGCGCGCCTTCGGACCCCTGGCGCGGCGCGGCCCGCCGGTCGGCCAGCGGGGACTCGACGTGCCCGATGGGCCTGAGCTCGTAGGTGGTGTCACCAGTCACGCCGGCTCCTCATCTCGCGTGGCCCCCCGGGGGAGGACCGCGCCGCTATGCCCTGTCACGGGCGGGCACGTGACCGGCTTTGGCCTAGCGTGCCAGGTAGGCCGAGGCCAGCCGCTGCCGCCCGGCCAGCAGCCACAGCCGCAGCTCGCCGCCGGACCCGCTGGTCGCCAGCCGCGGCCGCTGGCCGGGGCGGATCTGGCGGTGGTACTCGACTTCCGCGCTGGCGGGCAGCCAGCCGGCCCCGGCAAGCACGTCCTCCACGACCGCCCAGTGCACGGTGTTGTTCACGTGTCCGGCCG
>DASQSC010000051.1:0-4321 GCA_035642555.1 Streptosporangiaceae bacterium
CATCCGGTCCCTGACCGTCTCCGACACCGCGATGGTGGCCGCGGAAGCCCGCTCGGTCGCCAGGTACAGGGCCCGCACACCGGCGGTCATCCGGCGCCGTTCGAGGTGGGTCTCGCCGATCGAGTGCTCGGTGCTGACCACGACCGGGGTCCTGGCCAGCCAGGCGGCGGCCCGGCCGTAGATCTGGGACCGGTACAGGTGGGCGTGCACGACGTCATAGCCGCCGTCGCGGATCAGCCGGTACATCCGGCGCAGCGCGCCCAGCTCGCTGTTGCGGTGCATGCCAAGGTCGGTGACCCGGGTGCCATCGTCGCGGATCATCTCCGCGACCGGGCCCGGGTTGTAGAGCGTGAGCACCTCGCCGTCGTGGCGGCTGTGCTGAAGGATCGAGCGAAGCTGCAGCTCGGCACCACCGACCCCGAGGCCGGTTATCACATGCAGCACTTTCATTTCTGTCCCCCCAGAGTGCTGTCAGCTGTGCTTGCCCGGGGGGGATGACCCCCGGAACCCCCCGCCAGGCCGGCCTGGCAAGACGGGCCGGCGGCATGGTGATCAGCGGCAGAAAAGCCCTGCCGCGCCCGCCGGCCAGGCCGGCGGGTAAACAGGCCGGCCGCGGCGGCCGCCACGGTCCGGGCGAGAATCACGAGGTCGAGCCAGAACGTCCAGTTCTCGATGTAGGCGTTGTCGAACCTGGCCCGGTCGCGGACGGACGTGTCCCCGACCAGGCCGTGCACCTGCGCCCAGCCGGTCACCCCGGCCGGCATCCGGTGCCGGTCGTCGTAACGCGGGATCTCCTGCTCGAACCGGCGGGCGAAGTAGGGGCGCTCGGGCCGCGGCCCGACCAGCGACATCTCCCCCCGCAGGACGTTGACCAGCTGCGGCAGCTCGTCGGCGTGGGTGGCCCGCAGCCGGCGGCCGAACCTGGTCGCGCGCTGCGGCGCGGCGGTCCAGCTGGTGTCCGGGTCACCGGACCGAGACAGCGTGCGCAGCTTGACGATCTCGGCCATCCGGCCGGTACCGGTGATCCGGGCCTGCCGGAACAGCACCGGCCGCAGCTGCAGCCGGGTCAGCCCGCCCAGCACCGCCAGCACCGGGCACAGCAGGAGCAGCAGGATCGCGGCCGCGAGCACGTCGAACGCCCGCTTGCCGAGCCGGGCGGCCCGGCCCGGCCGGCGCAGCGGGATCAGCGGGATGCCCCAGACCTCGTCCGCGGTGGCCCGCGGCACCCGGCTGCCGATCTCGTGCAGCCGCGGCACCACACACACGTCAGCCGGCAGCTGCCGGGCGGCGCGCACCGCGGGCACCAGGTCGGTGTCCCCGGCGGCCGGGAAGGCCACGATGACGCGCCGGATCCGGTGCTCGCGGACCACCCCGGCCAGCTCGCCGGGCCGGCCGAGCACCGGCAGCCGCGGGCCCGCCACCGGCGGCTGGCTGTCAAGGAACCCGGCCGGCCGCAGGCCCAGGTCCGGATGCCTGGCCAGCTGGCCCGCCAGTTCGGCTCCCACCTGCCCGGCGCCGACCACCAGCACCGGCTCGGTGAGCATCCCCCGGCGGCGGGCCGCGCGAAGCGCGGCATAGCCGGCGGCGCGGGCAGCGGTCACCAGCCCCGCCGACAGCAGTGCCAGCCTGACCGCCAGGCCGGCCGGGACCACCGGCAGGGTCACCAGCAGGGCCGCCATGGCGGCGGCGATGATCACGCCCGCCTGGTCGGAGACCCGCGACGTGATCTTGAGCCGGTGCTGCCCGGTGGCCGCCAGGATCAGCAGCACGCAGGCTGCGTAGCCGGCCGCGGCCAGCAGCCAGGCGCCAGCCAGCGCGGCCGCAGCCGCCAGCGCCAGCAGGTCAGCCGCTGGCAGCCCGGCGGTGAGCACGAACCGCCTCGCCGCGTCTGCCAGGTGCCCCGGCAGTTGGCGCGGCGGCGCGGCCAGATCGTGCCTGGCAGCGGCCCGGGCGGCGGGCGGTGGCAGCGGTGCCGCCAGCCGCAACGGTGCCGGCAGCCGCAGCGGCACGGTGCCCGGCAGGCCGCCCGGCCTTACCTGGTCCCCTGCGCTCCCCACCGGAGCCCCCCGCAGCAGGGGCGCCGAATTCACCGGCTGGCCCCCGCGGCGACGCGGGCCCGGCCGGCGGTGGCTGCGAGCTTCGGCGCGACCGCGCGAGCCGCATGGCCGGCGCCGAACACGAACCGCATGACCGGCCCGAACGTGGGCGCCACGCCGGGGCCGATGAAGTACAGGCCGCGGACGGCCGACTGGTAGTCGCCGCCGACGGACGGGGTCCCCGCCACGGTCCGCAGCCGGGCCCGGACGTCGTCGCCGAGGAACTCGAGCCGGCTCAGGTCCACCCGGTAGCCGGTGGCCGCGACGACGTGGCTGGCGGCAAGCTCGCGCCGGTGGCCGCCGGGGCTGTCCAAGCCGAGCCGGACGCCATCGGCGCCGGCCTCCGCGCTGCGCAGGGCGTGCCCGGTCAGGGCGGGGATCTCGCCCTCCACCCGGGGGCGCAGCCAGGCCGCCCCGGCCGGGCCGAGCGCGGTCCTGGCCCGGAACACCCGGGTGCGCTCCGGCAGGTGCCGGTACAGCATCGGGTAATTGGAGTAGAACCAGGTACCGAGCCCGGAGCCGAGCCCGGCCTCGGGCTCGCGGATCCGCTGCCACAGCGGCCGGTCCGACGACAGCGGCGGGCCGTTCCAGGACACCTCCGGCTCGCGCATGACGATCTGGACCTCGGCCCCGTTCTCGTGCAGCAGGGCCGCGGACTCGAGCGCCGACTGGCCGCCGCCGACCACGATTACGGCCCGGCCGCCGAACGCGGCCGGCTCGGTGACCTCGCTGCTGTGCGAGCGGACCGCGGCCGGGAGCGATGCCAGCGGCTCCGGGACGTGAGCGAAGTGCTCGATCCCGGCCGCGACCACCACCTGGCGCGCGGTCAGGGTCTCCCCGGTGGCCAGCGAGACCTCGAACCGGTCACCGGCCGGGACAACCGCCGTGACCAGCGTCTCCTCCAGTTCCGGGACCAGTTCGTCGGCGAACCACCGGCCGTACGCGATGAAGGTGTCGAGCGGGACCGGCAGGCCGTAGCTGGCGTACGGGCGATCGGTCTTGGCACAGAATGCCGCCAGCGTGTGCGTGCCCTCGGGGTCGGACAGGCTGGAGGCGAACCCCTGCGACTTCAGGAACATCCCCTTCGGCATCGCGGTCCGCCACGGGTGCATGGGCAGCCCGAACTGGCGGAACCGAACCCCGGCGGGCCGCAGATGAGCAGCGAGCGAGAGTCCGTACGGGCCCGCTCCCACGATGGCCACGTCGACGGTGTCGGTCATGAGTGATCCCCTTCTTTGTGTGGTCCCGGCGCCCCTCGCCGGATCCCGGTGATGACGCTCGCAAGCGGCAGCAGGCCGCGGCCCCTGGCAAACGGCCTGGTGACCGCCCGCGCCCCCATCTGCAGGCACATCAGCCCGAACGGGCGCAGGTCATCGCGCGCGAACCAGGCGGTCTCGTCGACCCGGCGCAGCGATGCGAGCCAGCCGGCCGGCGTGAGCTCGCCGCTGCGCCAGTAACCGAGCGCGCCGAGCGGGTCGTAGTTCTCCACCACGAACCCGCGGCCACTGCACTGCGTGCCCGCGGGCACCGGCTGGCCGGTCAGGTCCAGGTACGCGGCCTGCACCACGTCCAGCCCGGCCGAGTCCCGGAACAGCCGGAACTGGGCGCCGAGCCGCGGGTTGAAGTCGAGCAGCTTGTACTCGCCGTCCCGCCGGTCCCGGCGCAGGTCAAGGTCCGCGATGCCGCGGTAGGACAGCCGGGCCAGCAGGCCGGTCACGCCGTCCGCCAGCCGGTCGTTGGCCACCGCCCGCCCGTAGCTGGTCAGGCCGGCGTGCGCCGGATACGAACGGACCTTCACCCCGGTGAACGCCGGCCGGCACGCCCCGTCCGCCCCCCGGTAACCGTGGCAGAACCAGTCGCCGCCGGGGGCGGCCGGGATGTGCTCCTGCAGCATCAGCCCCGCGCCGGCCCGCTCGCAGGCCTGCCACAGCGCGGCGAGTTCCGCCCGGTCCCCGACCACCGAGGTGCTGCGGAGCCCGGCGCTCGACGGCCGCCACGGCGTGGCGAGCTTGGCGATGAGCGGGTAGCCGGCGCCGACCGCGAACTCAGCCGCCTCCGGCAGCGACTGCGGCAGCTCCGTCCGCGGGCTCGGCACCCCGTACCGGCGGCACAGCTCGTGCAGCGAGAACTTGCCGGCCAGCTGGCGCGGCAGGCCGGGCGGCGGCGCCGGGAACCGGAACGCCTCCCGCAGCGGGGCACCGTGCTCGGCCAGGAAGATCGACCCG
>DASQSC010000052.1:0-3713 GCA_035642555.1 Streptosporangiaceae bacterium
GTGCTGGTCCCGCAGACCCGGGGGAAGATCGCCATCCTCGGCAATGCCATCTCGCTGCGGGACCATCCGCTGCGGGTGGCCGAGGAAGTCGCGATGCTGGACGTGATCTCCGGCGGCCGGATCATCTCCGGCTTCGTGCGCGGCATAGGCGCCGAGTACCACACGTTCGGACTTGATCCCACCCAGTCGCGGGAGCGCTTCCATGAGGCGCATGACCTGATCGTCCGGGCCTGGACTGAGCCCGGGCCGTTCGAATGGTACGGACGGCACTACCAGCTGCGGTACGTCAATCCCTGGCCGCGCCCGCTGCAGCAGCCGCACCCCCCGATCTGGAGCCCGTCGCAGGGCAGCGCCGAGACCGTGGACTGGGCGGCCCGCAACCGGTACACCTACCTGCAGACGTTCAGCGACCTCGGCACCATCGGCCGGGCATTCAGCGAGTTCCGGGAGGCCGCGCAGCGGCACGGCTACACCTCTTCCCCCTCGCAGCTTGGCTGGTCGGTGCCGGTGTACGTGGCCGACACCGACGCGGAGGCCCGCCGCGAGGCCCGCGTCCACCTGGAGTACCTGTTCAACACGCTGCTGCGGATGCCCAGGGACATGTTCTTCCCGCCCGGCTACCTGACCCTGCGGTCCGCGCCGCGGGTGATGGGCGCCAAGCGGGGCCTGGGGGCGGGCCCGGTGGACCCGGACGACCTGCTTGAACGCGGCTTCGCCCTGGCAGGCTCGCCTGGCACGGTCCGGGAGCAGATCGACCGGTACGCCAGCGAGCTGGGGTTCGGTATCTTCAGCGGCGTGTTCCAGTTCGGCAGCCTCGGCCACGAGGACTTCGAACGGAGCGTGCAGCTGTTCGCCCGCGACGTGATGCCCGCGTTCCGCGGCGCTGCCACGCCCCGGCCGGGGTGACGGCCGGTGCGGCTGGCGCTCTTCGACGATTACCGGCTCGGGGTGGTCGCCGGGGACCAGATCACCGACGTGACCGCGGCACTGCCCGGGCACGACCCGGACCCGCTGACCGCGGGCTGGTGGCGGGGACTGTGCCGCGACTTCCCGGCCCTGAGCCCCAGGCTGCAGGCGGCGGCCGCCGCCGGCACGCCGGTGCCGGTGGCATCGGTCCGGCTGCGGGCCCCGGCCCTGGCGCCCTCCAAGATCATCGCCTGCGCCAGCAACTACCGCGACCACGTGACGGAGATGCACGAGGTGCAGCAGCGGACGCTGGGGCGGGCCGTGGACTGGATGATGAGGTTCGACATCTTCCTGAAGGCGCCGTCGGCGATCAGCGGCCCCGCCGACCCGGTCCTGCTGCCCTCCGAGGTCCTTGCCGCCGGACAGGAGATCCACCACGAGTCCGAGCTGGTGGCCGTCATCGGCGCGGGCGGCAAGGACATCGCGGCGGAGGCCGCGCTGGCCAGCGTCCTCGGCTACACGATCGGGCTCGACATCACCGTGCGGGGCGCTGCCGACCGGTCCCGGCGCAAGAGCTACGACACGTTCGCGCCGCTCGGGCCGTGGATCACCACCGCGGACGAGGCCGGCGACCCGGCCGCGCTGGTGATTGACCTCATCAGGAACGGCGACGATCACCGGCAGCACGTGACCACCCGCGACCTGATCACCCCGGTACCCGCCATCGTGTCCTACGCGTCGCAGGTGATGACCCTGCTGCCGGGCGACCTGATCTTCACCGGCGCTCCGGCCGGCGTGGGGCCGATCAGCCCGGGCGATGTGCTTGAGACCCGGATCAGCCGGCTCGGCTCGATGACCATCAGCGTGCGATGACACCCGTCCGTCCGGAGGAGGAGCCGGTGGCAGAGAAGGCAGCAGCGGACACCGCGTTTGGTGACGCAGCGGCGGAACTGGTCGCGACGCTCGCCGACGAAGGAGCCGGGCACATCTTCATCAACCCCGGCACCGACACCGCGCCGGTGCAGGAGGCGCTGGCCGGCGCGCGCAAGAACGCGTCCCCGCACCCCCGGGCGGTGCTGTGCAGCCACGAGTTCGTGGCGCTGTCGTCGGCCATGGGCCATTACTTCGTGACCGGCACGCCGCAGGCGGTCATGGTGCACGTCGACGCCGGGACGCTGAACCTGGGCGGGGCCCTGCACAACGCGCAGCGCAACCGGGTGCCAGCGGTGATCTTCGCCGGCCGCTCCCCCTACAGCGTCTCGCCGGAGGTTCCCGGGCACCGGGACGCCCCCATTCACTGGCAGCAGGAGCAGCTTGACCAGCAGGCGGTGGTGCGCGCGTTCGGGAAGTGGACGATTGAGGTGCCGCGGGGACGGGAGCTCGGCCCGATCGTCCGGCGGGCCTACCAGGTGGCCCAGTCCGACCCGCGCGGGCTGGCCTACGTCATGCTGCCGCGGGAGGCGCTGATGGAGCCGGGCACCGGCGGCCTGGCCCGCCGGCTCCGGCCGCCCCGGCCGGCCGTGCCCGATCCCGCCGCGCTGGCGCAGGCAGCCGAGTGCCTGGCCGGCGCGGACCGCCCGGTCATCGTCACCGACCGGGCCGGGGCCCGGCCGGAGACGGTCGCCGCCCTGGCCGGCCTGGCCGAGCTGCTCGGCTGCCCGGTGATCGACCACCGGGACCGGGTCAGCTTCCCCCGCGGTCACCCGCTCTACGCCGGCGACGACACCAGCGTGCTGCGGGAGGCCGACGTGGTGCTGCTGCTGGACTGCGAGGTGCCGTGGATCCCGGCGCAGGCGGCACCGCCGGCGTCGGCGACCGTCCTGCAGATCGACATCGACCCGGTCAAGGCCACGATGCCGACCTGGACCTACCCGGTGGACCTGGCTATCGCCGCCGACACCGCGATCGCCGTGCCGCTGCTCGCCGAGCAGTTGCGGGTGCTGGCCACCCCGGACCGGGCCGGCCGGTGGCGGGCCCGGCGGCAGCAGGTCAGCCAGCGGCTGGCGGAGGTACGCGGGCAGTGGCAGGCGCTGGCGGGCTCGGACGGGCCTGCCGCCGCGCCGGACGCGATGCTGGCCGCGCTCAGCCGGGCGCTGCCGCCGGACGCGATCGTGCTGGAAGAGACGGTCACGAACAAGGCGGCGATGATCCGCCAGGTCGACCGCGAGCCCGGCTGCTACTTCGGCACCGGGTCCCCGGCGCTCGGCTGGGCGGTCGGCGGCGCGATGGGGGTCAAGCTGGCCCGGCCAGCGGCGCCGGTGTTCGCGGTGTGCGGGGACGGCGCGTTCGGCTTCGGCGTGCCGACCGCCGCCCTCTGGTCGGCCCAGCACGCCGCTGCCCCGTTCGCCGCCGTCATCCTGAACAACCAGGCCTACCGGGCGTCCAGGCTGCCGGTGCAGCGGCTGTACCCGGGCGGCGCCGCGGACGCCGAGGGCACTTTCCCCGAGACCGGCCTGGCGCCGGCGCCCAGCTACCCCGACCTGGCCCGCGCCTACGGCGGCGGCGGCCGGGTGGTGGAAAGCCCGGCCGAGGTCGCCGCGGCGGTGGAGGAGTGCCTCGCGCTGCAGGCGGACGGCCGGTGCGGGGTGATCGACATCCGGCTCCCCGCCGGCTGAGCAGGGCGCCTGGCCGGCCGGTGCGGTTCAGGCGGCGGCGCCGCCATCGATGACAAGGTCATGGCCGACGGTGAAGCCGGCCTCGGGGGAGGCGAGCCAGAGCACGGCGGCGGCGGCTTCGCTGACCGTCCCCGCCCTGCCTACCGGCAGCGCAGCCGTGAGCCGCTGGTCACGCTCGGCTTCGGTTTCGCC
>DASQSC010000053.1:0-4384 GCA_035642555.1 Streptosporangiaceae bacterium
CGGGCAGCCCGGCCGAGGCCGCCGGGTTCGGCGAGGTCGTGGTGATCTCGGTGCCCTGGAGCACGCTGCCGCAGGCGCTGGAGCAGGCCGGGCCGCTGGCGGGCAAGATCGTGATCGACACGACCAACCAGTTCGGCGGCCCGCCGCTGCCGCCGGCGGGCCAGACCGCGGCGGCGTTCAACGCCGCCCGGATGCCCGGCGCCCGCTACACCAAGTCGTTCAACACCCTCACGTCCGGCTTCCAGGCCGAGACGGCCGGGCGCAGCGGAGACGAGCGGGTGGTGCAGTGGCTGTGCGGCGATGACGCCAGCGCCAAGCAGGTGGTGGCCGGGCTGATCGAGGACGCCGGGTTCGCGCCGGCCGACCTTGGCGGCACGGCCGGATGCGCGGTGATGGAGGCGCCCCGCCGCCCCGGCGCCGTGTACGGGGAGGAGTACCGGGCCGCCGACGCCGCCCCGGTGATCGAGGCTGTCAGGTCCGGGCGCCCGATCCCGCCCGCCCCGAGCTACGCCTGACGCCCGCGCCCGGCGCATTGGCCGCTAGCCCGCCCCGAGGCCGATACTCTGCCCGGCATGCGGATTCCGCCGGCCGGGCGCGTCTACCTCACCACGGCGATCAGCCTGACCGGGGTCGCACTTGCCGCCTGGCTCGGCATGGCGGCGGGAGCGGCCACGGCGGGCAGGCAGTGGTGGGTGCTGGGGGCGGTGGCGGCCAGCGTCACGGCCGCCGGGGTGCCTGCCTACGAGCAGGTCCGCAAGGAGCGGATGCGGGCCAGAGCGCACCAGGCCGCGGTCGACGCGGCGGTGGCGATGCGCGTGACCATGGACGATGCTCTCGACCCGATCGCGCGCCAGCTGGGCCGGGTGGTGACGGCCGCCAGCGAGCCGCAGCGGGCGGCGCTGGCCGAGGCGGTGATCCCGATGGTGCTGGACTCGGCGGCCCAGCTGGCCGGCTCCCGGCGGGTGCGGGTGCGGGCATGCCTGTTCCGGTTCGCACCGGAGAGTCCGCAGGCCCTGGCGCCGGCCGCCTACAGCGGCCGGGTGGATGACCCGCTGGAACCGGTCACCGAGGGCACGGAGGCCGGCGACCTGGTGTTCAGCATGATCCGGCACAACCAGCACCTGTTCTGCCCGGACCTCGCCGCCGGGCCGCCGCCAGGGTGGACCGTCACGGCCCCGCAGACCTACCGGTCGTTCGCCGTCGTGCCGGTCGCCGCCGGGCGGAACGCGTTCGGCATGCTGATGGTGGACGCGCTGGAGCCGGAGGGGATCAGGCGGGCGGACGTGCCGTTGATCCGGGTTCTGGCCGGGCTGCTCGGGGTCGCGCTGGCGTAAGCTGAGGGCGTGGTGGCCCACATCACGGTCGATGACCGGGACGACCGTCCCGAGCGGATGCTGCGCGACCCGGCTCGCTACTTCGCCGATGCCCGGCTGCGGGCCGAGCAGGAGGTCCGCGAACTTTTCCGGCAGGTCCGCCAGGCCCGCCAGCACCGCGGCTAAGGGAGAAACCCGGTGGTCACCGCCTTCCACGCCGAGCATGTCGGCAGCCTGCTGCGGCCGCCCTGGCTGCAGGCGGCCAGGGCCGCGAGCAAGCGGGGCGAATTAAGCGCCGAGCGGCTGCGCGAGGTGGAAGACCGGGCGGCGCTGGCTGCCATCCGGCTGCAGCAGCAGGCCGGGCTCAAGGTCTTCACGGACGGCGAGGTGCGGCGCGCCACTTGGATGGCGGGGATGCTCGAATCGCTCGGCGGCGTGACCCAGGTGCCCGCGCCCGGCGTGCGGTGGCACCGGGCGGGCGGTGACCCGCCGGCCTCGGAGACCGACTGGGACACGGTGGCCGTCAGCGGGAAGCTGACCCAGCGGGGGCGTCACACCAGCGTGGAGGCGGCGTTCCTGGCCGAGCACGCCCCCGGCCCGTTCAAGATCACGATGATCAGCGCCGCCATGGGCCGGATCCTGTGGCAGCCGCGGATCAGCGAGGCCGCCTACCCGGACCCGGCGGACCTGATGCGTGACCTGGTCGCGCTGCAGCAGCGGGAGATCGCGGGCCTGATCGGCCAGGGCGTGCGGTGGATCCAGCTCGACTCGCTGGGTTACAACCACGTCTTCGACCCGGAATTCCGGGCCGCCGGCGGGCTGGCCGGCGTGCCGCCGGAGGCCATTCTCGACGCTGCCGTCACCGTGGATGCGGAACTCGCCCGCACCGCCAAGGAGCAGCACCAGGACGTCACCGTCGGGATGCACATCTGCCGCGGCAACAACCGCAGCGCCTGGATGGCCAAGGGCGGCTATGAGCCGGTCGCGGAACGGCTTTTCGGCGAGGCCGGGGTGGACCGTTTCCTGCTGGAATTCGATACCGAACGGGCGGGCGGCTTCGAACCGTTGCGATTCATCCGGCCCGGCAGCACCGTGGTGCTCGGCCTGGTGTCCTCCAAGGACCCCCGGCTGGAATCGCCGGACGAACTGCGCCGCCGGATCGACCAGGCGGCCGCGTACGTGCCCGCCGGGAACCTGGCGCTGAGCCCGCAATGCGGCTTCGCCTCCACCGCCCGCGGCAACCTGCTGACCTTCGACGAGCAGCGACGCAAGCTGGAACTGGTCGCCGAGACGGCCGCCGCGATCTGGGGCTAGCGCAGGGCTAGCGCCCGCCGAACCGGCGCGCCGACTGGTCCTCCTGCGCCAGCCGCCGCAGCGCCACCAGCACCTGCTCGTACAGCACCACCCCGGTCACCGCGGCCTCGATCAGCCCGGCCCGGCCGGCGGCAGGCAGGTCGGGGAGCCCGGCGACCTCCCTGGCGGCCAGCCCGCCAGCGGCCGCGGCGTATTCCGCCAGTCCCGGGCCGGCCAGCGGAGCCCCGGCGCGCCGCAGCGCGGCCAGCGCCGCGGTCAGCAGCGTCCGGGCCGGGGCACCGGCGCTGACGCGCCAGCCGAGCCCGGCGAGCAGGCTGTCCACCTCGGCGGCGGCCGCCTGCCAGTCCGGGTCGCTGGCATCCGGATCGCTGGCATCCGGATCGAGCCGCGGGCCGACCGCGTACTGGACGGCGCCGAGCAGGGCGTGCGGGCCCACCGACGCATCGTCCACCGCAGTCAGGATCCTGCTGATGGCGGCCAGCGGCAGCCCGCCTATCTCTTGCAGCGCCCGGATCAGCCGCAGCCGCCGCAGGTGGTCGTCGCCGTAGCGGGCGCGGGTCGCGGCGGTCGCCGTTCCCGGCGGCAGCAGCCCGCCCCGCAGGTAGAACTTGATCGTCGCCACCGGCACCCCGCTGCGGCGGCTCAGCTCCGCCATGAGCACGCAGACGCCCCTTCCCGGTCCGCCGGCCCAGGCTCGCGCATCCGGGGCTGGCATTAGAGAGTGTAGCTCTCTAATATTGGAGAGCGAGACTATCCAATGGAGGCAGGGGGCACGCGATGACGCTGCGGGACACGCTGATCGGGATTCACGCCGCCGGCGGGACGGTCGCATTCGGCGCCGGCGTGATCCTCGTCCGGCAGGCGGCCAGCCGGGGGCCCGGCCGCGTGCCGGTCATGGCCTATCTTGCCGGAATGGTGCTGCTGGCCGCCACGGCCGCCGCGCTGACCGGGACGGACTGGGCCGGGCTCGGACCGGCGCCGCGGGCGGTCCTCGCCACGCTGACCGGGTTCGCGGTGGTGCTCGCTGGCGTGGCCAGCCGGGCCCGGCGGTTGCTCAGGGCCCGGGCGCCCGGCTGGCGGCCCAGGTTCACCGAGGCCGTCGGGTTCACGCTGATCGCGCTGTTCGACGGGTTCGTGATCATCGCGGCGCTCGACCTCGGCGCGCCGGGCTGGGCGGTCGCGGTGGTCGCGGTGGCGGCGGTGCTGGCCGGGCGGCGGGTGATCCAGCACGCCAGCGCCCGGGCTGCCCGGAGCCAGGACCAGCCGGTGCCGCCGCGCTCCCTCGCGCGGACGCGGTGATGGCACCAATCCACGGCTCACCGTCAGCCGGCCTTGCCCTGCGATTCCCGGTCCCGTCAACCCCGGCCCGTAACCTTAGGCCTGTGACGGTCCAGGCGGAAGCACCCCACCGCGAGTACGCACTGCTCTCGAACCAGATCAGGCAGGCCGGGCTGCTGGAACGGCGGCCCCGCTACTACGCCTGGCAGATCACGATCACCACCGTCCTGCTGGCCGCCGGCTGGGCCGGCTTCGTGCTGGTGGGGGACTCGTGGTGGCAGCTCGCGGTGGCGGCGTTCCTGGCGGTGATGTTCACCCAGGCCGGGTTCCTCGGCCACGACGCCGGGCACCGGCAGATCCTCGGGTCCCGGCGCGGCAACTACGTCCTCGGCGTGCTGCACGGCAACCTCGGCATCGGCCTGAGCTACGGCTGGTGGGTCCGCAAGCACAACCGCCACCACGCCCATCCCAACACCGAG
>DASQSC010000054.1:0-4840 GCA_035642555.1 Streptosporangiaceae bacterium
ACCGCCACCGCGCCCGGCTTGATGATGCCGGACTTTTCCCCGGCGATCTCGGTCAGCGTGTCGCCCAGGTAGCTGGTGTGATCGATGGCCACCGGGGTGATCACGGCCACCGCCCCGTCGGCGACGTTGGTGGCGTCCCAGGTGCCGCCCAGGCCCACCTCCAGCACCGCGACGTCCACCGGCGCGTCGGCGAACGCGGCGAACGCCATGCCGGTCAGCACCTCGAAGAACGACAGCGGCACGGGGTGCCGGCCGTCCACCATCGCGAGGTAGGGCGCCACGTCCGCGTAGGCGCCGGCGAACCGCTCCGGGCTGACCGGTTCCCCGTCGATCATGATCCGCTCGGCCGGGCTGGTCAGGTGCGGGCTGGTGAACAGGCCGGTGCGGAGCCCGCGGGCGCGCAGCAGCGCCTCGGTCATCCGGGCGGTGGAGGTCTTGCCGTTGGTCCCGGTGACGTGAACCACCGGGTACGCCCGCTGCGGCTGGCCGAGCAGGCCGGCCAGGTCAGCGATCCGGTCCAGGGTGGGCTCGATCTTGTGCTCCGGCCGGCGGGAGAAGATGTCCCGCTCGGCCTCGCGCAGCCGCTCAGCGAGCGGCAGGTCCGGCGTCAACCGCTCTCCCCGGTGCCCCGCGAGCCGAGGGCCGCCAGCCGGCCGGCGACGCGCTCGATGTCGGAGCGGGCAGCTGCCAGCCGGCCGCGGGTGGCCGTCACCACGCTGGCGGGCGCCTTCACGAGGAACGCCTCGCTCGCGAGCTTGCGCTCGGTCTGCTCGGCCTCCTTGCGGGCGGCGGCGAGATCCTTCTCCAGCCGCCGCCGCTCGGCGGTCACGTCCACGGCGGCCGGGCCGAGCTCCACCGTGATCCCCTCCGCCTGCAGCGATGCGGTGGGAGCAAACTCAGCGCCCGGCTCGTCCAGCCGCAGCAGCGACCGGATGCTGTGCTCGTGCGCTCCCAGCGGGGTGGCCGCGATCCCGGCCAGGACCGCGGGGACCCGCTGGCCCGGGCGCAATCCCTGATCGGAACGGAACCGGCGGACCTCGGTCACCAGCCGCATGAGCGAGCTGAGCTCGGCTTCGGCGGCCGGGTCGCGCCAGTCGCCTGGCTGGCTCCCTCCGGCCGCGTCCTGGCCCGGCCACGGCGCGGTCATGATGGTGTCCCCGCCGGTCAGCGCGGTCCACAGGTCTTCGGTGACGAACGGGATGACGGGGTGCAGCAGCCGCAGCAGCCGGTCGAACAGGTAGCCGAGCACCTCCCGGGTCCGGTCTGCGGACTGGGGTGCGGCCAGGCTGGTCTTGGCGAGCTCCAGATACCAGTCGCAGACCTCATCCCATGCGAAGTGATACAGGACCTCGCACAGTTTGCTGAACTCGAACCGTTCGAAATAATCGTCGACCTCGGCGGTCACGGCGGCCAGCCGGGAGAGGATCCACCGGTCAGCGGCGGTCAGCCCGCCCCGGTCGGGCGGCGCGGCAGCCACCCGCGCGCCGTTGAGCAGCGTGAACCTGGTGGCGTTCCACAGCTTGTTGCAGAAGTTGCGGGCGCCGGTCACCCATTCCTCGCCGACCGCCACATCCCCGCCCGGGCTCGCGCCGCGGGCCAGGGTGAACCGGGTGGCGTCGGCGCCGAACCGGCTGATCCAGTCCAGCGGGTCCACGGTGTTCCCGCGCGACTTGGACATCTTGCGGCCGAACTGGTCGCGGACCAGCCCGTGCAGGGCGACCACGCGGAACGGGACGGCCTCGGCCGGGCCGGCGTCGCGCATCGCGTACAGGCCGAACATCATCATCCGGGCAACCCAGAAGAAAAGGATGTCGTACCCGGTCACCAGCACGCTGGTCGGGTAGAACCGGCGCAGGTCAGCGGTGTCGTCGGGCCAGCCGAGGGTGGAGAACGGCCACAGCGCGGAGGAAAACCAGGTGTCGAGCACGTCGCCGTCCTGCTGCCAGCCAGCGCCGGACGGCGGCTCCTCGCCGGGGCCGACGCAGACCACCTCGCCGCCCGGGCCGTACCAGACCGGGATCCGGTGCCCCCACCACAGCTGGCGGCTGATGCACCAGTCGTGCATGTCGTCGACCCAGTCGAAGTACCTGGCGGCCAGCTCCGGCGGGTGGATGCGCACCCGGCCGTCCCTGACCGCGTCCCCGGCGGCCTTGGCCAGCGGCTCCACCTTGACGAACCACTGCAGTGACAGCCGCGGCTCGACGATCGTGCCGCATCGGCTGCAGTGGCCCACCGCGTGCAGGTAGGGGCGGGTCTCGGCGACGATCCGGCCCTGCTCCCGGAGCGCGGCGACGACCGCGGGCCGGGCCTCGAACCGGTCCAGGCCGGCGAACGGCCCGGGCGCGGTGACGATCCCGCGCTCGTCCAGGATGGTGAGGCTGGGCAGGCCGTGCCGGCGGCCGATCTCGAAGTCGTTCGGGTCGTGGGCGGGGGTCACCTTGACCGCGCCGGTCCCGAACTCGGGATCCACGTGCGGGTCGGCCACGACCGGGATGCGCCGGCCGCTCAGCGGCAGCTCGATCTCGCGGCCGACCAGGTGCGCGTAGCGCTGGTCGTCCGGGTGGACCGCGACGGCGGTGTCGCCGAGCATCGTCTCCGCCCGGGTGGTGGCGACGACCACGGAGTCATCGTCCCCCTCCGGGGGGGTCTGGGGGGGGCGCCCCCCCGGGCTAGCAGAGCCGTAGCGGATCGAGATCAGTTCGCCCTCGACGTCGGTGTGGTCGACCTCGATGTCAGACAGGGCGGTGTGGCAGCGCGGGCACCAGTTGATGATCCGCTCGGCGCGGTAGATCAGGTCGTCGTCGAACAGCCGCTTGAAGATGGTCTGCACCGCCCGGGACAGGCCCTCGTCCATCGTGAACCGCTCGCGCGACCAGTCCACGCTGTCGCCGAGCCGGCGCATCTGGCCCAGGATCTTGCCGCCGGACTCCGCCTTCCACTGCCACACCCGCTTGACGAACGCCTCCCGGCCGAGGTCGTGCCGGGAATGGCCCTCGTTGGCGAGCTCTCGCTCCACGACGTTCTGGGTGGCGATGCCGGCATGGTCCATGCCGGGCAGCCACAGGGTGACGTATCCCTGCATGCGGCGGCGCCGGATCAGCGCGTCCATCTGCGTGTGGTCCAGCGCGTGGCCCATGTGCAGGGAGCCGGTCACGTTCGGCGGCGGGATGACGATGGAGTACGCCGGGCCGGGCGCGCTCGCGTCGGCACCGAACAGGCCGCGGGCCACCCACTCCTCGTAGCGCCGTCCCTCAACCTCGGCAGGCTGGTACTGCGGGGGTAGCTCAACGCGGCTGTCTGCGGTCACGAGAAGCGAGTCTAGTGGCCGGCGGGCGAGCCTCTTCCGTATCGGCCGGGACTCCCGGCCGCGCTCAGGCGGACTTTTCGCGGGGGGTGCGGCGGGCGGGGGCGCCCTTGGGGACGAGGGTCGGGTTCACGTGCTCGAGCACGACCGGGCCGGTGATGACCACCCGTTCCACGTCCTTGCGGCTCGGCACCTCATACATCACCGACAGCAGGACCTCTTCCAGGATGGCGCGCAGGCCCCGGGCGCCGGTGCCGCGCAGGATGGCCTGGTCGGCGACGGCCTCCAGCGCGTCCGGCGTGAACTCCAGGTCGACCGAGTCCAGCTCGAACAGGCGCCGGTACTGCTTGATGAGCGCGTTCCTGGGCTCGGTCAGGATCCTGATCAGCGCTTCCCGGTCCAGGTTGTGGACGCTGGTGATAACCGGGAGCCGGCCCACGAACTCCGGGATCATGCCGAACTTGAGCAGGTCCTCGGGCATGACGTCGGCGAACGCGTCCGACGCGGCGTTGTCGCTCTTGACCCGCAGCACAGCGCCGAAGCCCATGCCGTTCTTGCCGACCCGCTGCTCGATGATCTTCTCCAGGCCGGAGAACGACCCGCCGCAGATGAACAGCACGTTGGTGGTGTCGATCTGGATGAACTCCTGATGCGGGTGCTTGCGCCCGCCCTGCGGCGGCACCGAGGCGACGGTCCCCTCGAGGATCTTCAGGAGCGCCTGCTGGACGCCTTCGCCCGAGACGTCGCGCGTGATCGACGGGTTGTCCGCCTTGCGCGCGATCTTGTCGACCTCGTCGATGTAGATGATCCCGGTCTCGGCCTTCTTGACGTCGAAGTCCGCGGCCTGGATCAGCTTGAGGAGGATGTTCTCGACGTCCTCGCCGACATAGCCCGCCTCGGTGAGAGCGGTGGCGTCGGCGATCGCGAACGGGACGTTCAGGATCTTCGCCAGCGTCTGCGCGAGCAGCGTCTTGCCGCAGCCGGTCGGGCCGAGCAGCAGGATGTTCGACTTCTGCAGCTCGATGTCGGCCTCGTCGGCCTGCATCATCTGCACGCGCTTGTAGTGGTTGTAGACCGCGACCGACAGCGTGCGCTTGGCCGCCTCCTGGCCCACCACGTACTCCTGGAGCACGTCGTGGATCTCGCGCGGCTTCGGCAGGTTCTCGATGTCGAACGTCGCCGGGCCGGTCAGCTCCTCGTCGATGATCTCGTTGCAGAGATCGATGCACTCGTCGCAGATGTAGACGCCGGGCCCCGCGATCAGCTTCTTGACCTGCCGCTGCGACTTGCCGCAGAAGCTGCAGAGGAGCTGTTCGTTCGAGTCGGTAGGCCTTGCCACGCTTCCTCCCCGTCGGCGGGGCTAGGGTGCGACCTCGAAGTCCGTTTTCGCGCTCCCCATCGACACAAAGTAGCTGCGATCCGCTCGCTTGGCCAGTTCTTCGAGGTGGGGGGTCACGTCTGGTTCTTTCGCCTGGTCGCTCCGAATCCTTCCGGCCCGCCGACCAGCGAGTCTAACAACGGCCGCGTGCCCGCCGA
>DASQSC010000055.1:0-12341 GCA_035642555.1 Streptosporangiaceae bacterium
TCGCCCTTCCGTGACCTGCCACGCGAGGTGCCGATCCTCACCAGCGTCTCGTTCACGGTCGCGCTGGGGTTCGGGATCGTGGCACCTGGCATCCCGGGATTCGCCCGCCACTTCGGCGTCAGCACCGCCGCTGCCGCCAGCGTGATCAGCGCTTTCGCGGTGATGCGAGTGGCGGGCGCGCTGCCAGCGGGCCGCCTGGTGGACCGGTTCGGGAAGCGCGCGGTGATGGCGGCCGGCATCGCGGTCGTCGCGGTCAGCAGCGTCCTCGCCGGGTTCTCCGGGTCATTCGTGCAGCTCATCATCTTGCGCGGGGTCGGCGGGCTCGGCTCGGCCGCCTTCAGCGTCGCCGCCCAGGCGCTGCTGCTCAGCAGCGTGCCCGCAGGTCACCGGGGCCGCGCCAGCGGCCTGTTCACCGGCGGCTTCCTGGTGGGCGGCGTCAGCGGGCCCGCGATCGGCGGGCTCATCGCCGCCTGGTCGCTGCGGGCGCCGTTCTTCATCTACGGCGGCATGCTCGTGATCCCGGCCCTGATCGCCGCGACCGTGCTGCGGGAGGGACCGCGGCCGGCCCCGGCCGGCCAGCAGGTGAGGCGCCCGTTCCAGGGGAGGATCCGAGCGCTGCGGGCGCGCGCCTACACCGCCGCCGCGTCCGCGAACTTCGCCGACGGCTTCGCGGTCATGGGGGTGCGGAGCGCCCTCGTGCCGCTGTTCGTCGGCGACGTCCTGCACCGGTCGCCGGTCTGGACCGGCATCGGGTTCGGGGTGGTCGCCGCGCTGAACGCGGCCGCGCTGCTGCCCGCCGGGCGGGTGGCCGACCGGCTCGGCCGGCGGCCGGTGATCGTCGCCGGCTGCCTGACCTCTGGCAGCGGCCTCGCCCTGCTCGCGCTCCTGCCGGGGGTGGCGGGCTACCTGGCCGCCCTGGCCGTGCTCGGCCTCGGTTCCGGGCTGCTGGACGTCGCGCCCACCGCCATGATCGGTGACATCCTCGGCGGCCGGGGCGGGACCGTGGTCGCCGCTTACCAGATGGCAGGCGACGCGGGCACCGTGACCGGGCCGGTGGCGGCGGGCTTCCTGGTGGACACGGCCTCCTACCGGGTCGCGTTCGGCCTGGCGGCGGCCGTCTTCGGGCTGGCGGCGGTGGCGGGCCTGGCCGGCCCGGAGACCCGGTGGCGGGCCGGGGACTGGCAGCCGGCGGCCCGGCTGGCTCCGGCCGATCAGCAGCCTCCGGCCGATCAGCCGGCCGGGACGGCCCCGGCGGCCGGTGCGGCCCCGGCGGCCGGTGCTGGCGAATGCTGCCGTTAGCCGGCGACGCCAGCTGACGATCAAAGGGCGGGCCGGCCGCGGCGGTTGCCGGTCGTGCCAGGCAGCCGCTACTCAGTAGTAACCTACTCGCCAGTAGTAGTTTCCGGGGGCGATCGTCTACTGTGCCCGAAAAGGACCATTGGTGAACCGCTCGGCAATGGAGTGGCTCCATTGCCCGGAGAAAGGGCAAGGAGATGAGACCTTTCCGTAAGAGCGCGTCCATTGCGGTCACCGGCGCCTTAGCCGCGCTCACCTTACTGGTGACCACCGTTCCGGCGTCGGCGGCGACGCTGAAAGGCGACTGGGCGCCGTTCACGCGGTGCCCGGTTGACGATCCGGCGATGCTGGCCGCGGACGGCGTGTCAACGGTGGACCTGTGCATAGCGTCGCACTCGCCCAGCGGCACGATCAAGCTGGGCAGCATAACCGCGACCACGGGTGCCAGCGACCTGCAACTGGGGCTTCTCTCCAGCGCAAGCGGGTTCAGGCTGGTCTCGCCATCCGGCGGCGGCATCGTATCCGACCCGGTGAAAGTTCCCGGCGGCCTGCTCGGCCTGATGTGCCCGAGCAAACTGCTGCTGGTCGCCCAGCTGTGCCAGCAGGCGACCGACAACAGCCTGAACAACGTCTTCGCCACCGTGGAACCGGCGGGTGCGCCGTCGGACTTCAACCTGGCCGCCGGGCTCGGCACCGGCCAGCCGATCCTCACCCTGCCAGTCAAGATCCACCTGCAGAACCCGCTGCTCGCCGCCACCTGCACGATCGGCTCGGACTCCAACCCCATCCTGCTGAAGCCGGCGAATCTGACGAGCCCGACCGCCAGTTTCACCCGGTTCGACGGGGACGGCACGGACGACCCGGCGAACGGTGCCCTGCTGCGGATCGGTCTCACCGGGGCAGCGCAGGGCGACAACTCCTTCGCCGTCCCCGGGGCGACCGGCTGCGGCCTGCTCGGCCTGGCCAACACGGCGATCAACCTGAAGTCGGGCCTGCCCTCACCGGCAGGCAAGAACAGCCTGGTCCTCAACGACGCGTCGACCTTCCTCGCCGGATTCAACATCCCGAGCGACTTCGCGCCCAATTCCGGGCAGCAATTGTCGAGTCTCTGGCATTCTGCGCAGCAGTCGTAACGATTTACCGGGCACCCCGGGGCACACTGCCCGGGGTGCCCGCCTCAGGCGTCGCTGGCGAAGAACAATCCCACCAGGGTGCCGTCGGAGCGGGTGACTACGATCCGAGACAGCTCCGCGTGACCCATCCGGTGCGCGAGCCCAGCCGCATCCTCGCTCGGCCGAACCGTGCCCACCCCGAACCGCATGACCTCGCCCACGGGAGTGCGGGGCGCGGCATCCGCCAGGTCGTCCTGGTAGGCAGCACCCATCACCACCCACTCATCGTTGACCACCACGGCGGGGCCGAAGCCCTGCCCGGTCAGGCGCTCGCGCACCTGGCCGGCGGGCGTGCTCTCGGTGACGGCGACCACGTCCCGGCGGGTGACCGCCCCTGCGAGCCGGGCGGTGCCCTCGAACCCGAGGTCGGCGGCGAGCCAGTCGGCCTTGCCCGCGACATAGTCGTAGACCTGGCCGAATCCGGCCGCTTCGAGCCGCCACGCGGCTCGCGGGCTGAGGTCTCAAAGCGTGTCGTTGCAGTACACGATCACCGGATGCGACCGGTCCAGCGGAACGGTGCCCTGCCCGAGGTCTGCCAGCGGCAGGCTGACCGCCCCTGGCAGGTGCGCCAGCTCGTATTCCTCCCTTGGCAGCACCTCCACCAGCTGCGCTCCCTGGCCGGTCAGCTCCTGCAGCCGGTCCCGCCCGATCCCGGTCGGCATGGCCGCCTCCTCCGCTTGGCGGGCCCTCTGCGCTGCCCTACCGCCCAGGGCTCGGGCCAAACCCGTTGCCCCGCATCAGCCGGGGAGGGTCTCGCCGCCGATGGGCGCGAGCACCTCCCCGGAGTAATAGCTGGACAGCCGGCCGGAAGCGAAGAACACGTACGACGGGGCGATCTCGTCCGGGTGCGCGGCCCGCCCCATCGGGGCCTGCTCGCCGAACGAGCTCACCCGCTCCTCGCCGAACGTGGCCGGGATCAGCGGAGTCCACACCGGTCCGGGCGCGACGCAGTTGACCCGGATGCCCCGGTCCTGCAGCGACTGCGCCAGCGAGTAGGTGAAGGCGAGGACGGCGCCCTTGGTGGCCGCGTAGTCGATCAGGCTCTTGTTCCCGCGCAGGCCGTTGACCGAGGACGTGTTGATGATGGATCCGCCGTCGGGCAGGTGCGCCAGCGCGGCCCGGCTGGTCCAGAAGTAGCTGGACATGTTGACGCGGAAAGTCCGTTCCCACTGCTCGGTGCTCAGCTCTTCCAGCTTGCTCACCGGATGCTGCTCGGCGGCGTTGTTGACCAGCACGTCCAGCCCGCCGAGCGCGGCGGCGGTCTGCTCAACCGCCTGCAGGCAGTTGGCTTCCGCCGCGAGGTCGCCGCGGATGGTGGGGCACCGCCGGCCTGCCTGGCGGACCAGGCTGGCGGTGTGCTCGGCGTCCTCGTCCTCCCGCTCGGACAGGTAGGAGATGCAGACATCCGCCCCTTCCTTGGCGAACGCCACCGCGACCGCCCGGCCGATGCCCGAGTCACCGCCGGTCACCAGCGCGCGGATGCCCGTGAGCAGGCCCCTGCCCTCGTAGTCGCGCATCTCGTCCTGTGGCTGGGGCGTCATCTCCCCCGTCCGTCCCGGGTACTCCTGCGTCTGAGGCGGCGGCGACTGGTCCTTCGACGGCGTGCTCATCCCCGTCCCCCTGCTGTCGGGTGCCCTGATCAGGGCCGCCGACTACCCGCCCGCCCCGTGGCCAAACAAGCGGGCGAAGTAACACAACGGGCCGGCTTGCCAGTGTAAGACGATTTGTCTTACACTCATGGCATGGCCGGAACCGTTACGATCCGCACCGACGAAGAAACCGAACATGCGCTGGACGTGCTGACCGGCGAGGGCATATCGCGATCCGCGGCTATCCGGCAGGCCCTGATCCAAGCCGCCGAGCGCCGCGAACGCGCCGCGCAGCTGCGCCGGGCCGTTCTGGCGATGGATATCGGCGAGCCTGATGGGGTGGACGTCGCAGCCGAGCTAGCCCGTGACCGTGGTGACGAGCGCTGATGATCTATCTAGACTCAGCCGCCGTGGTCAAGCTGGTGCACGCTGAGGCGGAATCCCCGGCGCTGCGGAGCTGGCTGGACGAGCGTGCCGAAACCGGGTGGGTGAGTTCCGTCCTGGCGGAGATCGAGTCATTCCGCGCTCTCGCCCGGCATGCGCCTGAGGCGGTAGCCCGCCTGCATCCCGTGCTGGACCAGATCGACCTGATCGATGTGAGCCCCGGCGTCCGGATCCTGGCTCAGGCGGTCGGGCCGGTCACGGTCCGTTCCCTGGATGCCATCCACCTGGGCACAGCCCTCAGCATCCGGCCCAAGCTGACCTCATTCGTCACTTACGACAAGCGGTTGCTGGACGCCGCGACCGCGACGGGACTTCCGGCCGGCTCACCTGCATGACTCCGGGCGGTTCACGCAATGGCAACCGCCGCCCGCGAAAACGCAGGTCACGACCCAGTGGGGCGGGTGGGACTCGAACCCACGACCGACAGATTATGAGTCTGCTGCTCTGACCGGCTGAGCTACCGCCCCGTGCGGAATGGTCACCTGCGCGCGAGCAGGGTACCGCAGACGGCTGCCGGGGGCCCGGGGAGGACGGCCGCTCCGGGGCCTCGGCGCCAGCCCGGGGACGATCTTCCGGAAGCTCGCTCAGGTGACGCTCATCTGGACCGACATCGCGTGCTCCACCAGCGCGATCAGCGCTTCCTTGGTGGACTGACGGCCGCGGGCATCGCACTGCACGACCGGCACGCTCGGGCTCACCGAGAGAGCCTCCTGGACGTCCCGCACGGTGTGCGGGAACTCGCCGTAGAAACCGTTGATGGCCACGATGAACGGGAGCCCGGCGGTCTCGAAGTAGTCGACCGCGGGGAAGGAATCAGCCAGCCGGCGGGTGTCAACCAGCACCACCGCGCCGATCGCGCCCTGGATGAGGTCGTCCCACATGAACCAGAACCGGTGCTGGCCGGGAGTGCCGAACAGGTAGAGGATCAGGCCGGCGTCGAGCGTGACCCGGCCGAAGTCCATCGCGACGGTGGTGGTCTTCTTGTCTGGCGTGTGCGACAGGTCGTCGACCTGCTCGCTGGCGGAGGTCATGACCGCTTCAGTGGTCAGCGGCGTGATCTCGGATACCGACCCCACGAAGGTCGTCTTACCGACGCCAAAACCGCCCGCCACCACGATCTTGACCGAGGTCATGGCGCTTTCGGCCATGCTGCCCTCGGACGAAGACCTAGAGCTTGCGAAGTCCACTGAGCACCCTTTCGAGCAGGTTGAGGTCTGGCCGGCCCTGAGCGTGATCCAGCTGGTGGACCCTGACCAGACCTTCCACCGCCATGTCGGCGATGAGGACACGTGCCACGCCCAGCGGCATCCGGAGCACCGCGGAAATCTCCGCTACCGAACGCCAGTCGCGGCAGAAACCAAGAATTGCCTGGCACTCCGGGCTGAGCGCAGACAAGTCACGTGCCTCGTAGTGAGATGCCGCGACCATCGCCTCGATCTGAAGCTGGTACCTGGGCTTTGTCCGCCCGCCGGTCACCGCATAGGGGCGAACAAGCGAGCTCCCATGGCTTTCCGCGTCGGCCGAGCGCGCGCCATTCGGGATTTCCCGCCCTATGTCGGCCGCCGACCAGTCATCCCGGCCGGGCCCGGCCATGTACCTCTCCTGTCACTGCCTGCCATCCTCTGACCTCAGCACGCCACGCATGTCCGGCGTGAGCGCACGACCCACCCTCTCAACTAGCAGAGCCATCTCGTACGCCACAAGGCCCATGTCGCAATCGGACGACGCGAGCACGGCGAGGCTCGACCCGTCACTGATGGCCATCACGAGCAGCAGCCCGCGGGCCATCTCCACCACGGTCTGGGTGACGGGGCCGCCTTCGAAAACCCGCGACGCCCCCTGGGTCAGGCTGGTCAGGCCCGAGGTCACCGCCGCCAGCTGGTCAACCCGGTCGGCCGGGAAGCCATTGGAGTAAGCCAGCGGCAGCCCGTCGGCCGAGACAACGATCGCGTGCGCGACGGACGGAACCCGCTCAACGAAGTTGGTGATGAGCCAGTTCAGGTCCTGCGCAGGACGGACTAGCGGGCTCACACGCCCTCCCTGGTGCATGGGCTCGTCACGGCCACCTCTCCCGTCATGCCGGGAATGCCAACTCCCGCGCTATCCTTCACTGTCTTCCTCGTCGTCGGTACCACCTTCGCCCACGGCGGCGCGGGCTTCCCGGATTCCTCGCTGGAAGCTGGCGAACCGGTCCCGCGTGAGGGCCGCCGACCGGACTGGTATCTGCGGCGCCGGCTCGCCGGTTACCCCGCCTGGCACGAGGTTGGCCTTGGGCACGCGTTTCGGCAGGCCCGCCTGGGTCACGCCGCCCGCCGCCGGGGCCGCGACCGCCTCGGCGGCCCGCCAGCCCGCGTCGGAAGGGGAACTCCAGCCTTCTGTGCTTTCCGTGCTCGCGGTACTTGCGGTACTTGCGGCGCTCGCGGTGCTCGCTGTGCTCGTGGTGGCGGTCTCCGCCGGGGCGGAGCGGTCGGCTCCGCGCCGGCCGCGGCGGAACCAGTCCGATTCCACCGATTCGAAGATGGGCAGGCGGTTTTCCTCTCCCGAGCCGCCTGCGGGCAGGACCACTCCGGGCATCGCCTGGTCATTGTCCGCCCCCTGGTCGGCGCCGCCGTCGGACGGCTTGATCCGGCGCGCCAGCCCGCCCAGCCCGGTCATCCCGGCCAGGTCCCGCAGCGAGGGCAGCGGGCCGGTGGTCTCGCGCGGCGGGCTGCTCAGGTCCGGCGGCGAGAGGGCGTGCCCGGCCGGGGCGGTCAGGTCCGGCGGCGTGATGGCTTGCCCGGCCGGGCCGGCGCCGTTCTCCGCCGCCGACCGATCCTCTTCCGCCGGGGCAGCCGGGGCGGCCGGGCCCGCCTGGCCGCCGTCCGCGGCCGGCTCGCCCGTGCCGTCCTGGCCGGTGTCGAGCTGCAGCCGGTCGTCGGCCAGCGAGGGCATCGGGAAGGCAGTGGTGTCGCTGTCGCCCCGCAGCGGCGAGAACCGGGGGGCGCGGGCAGCGTTGACCGCGCGCTCGGTCGCCGACCGGTCATCGGCGGCGCTGGCCGCCGAGTCCGGCAGCCAGCCGCGCTGTAGCGGGCCCTCCCCCTCCGGGGCGGCTTCCGGCTCGAACCGCCGCAGCCCCGGGGTCCCGGTGGCGCTGCCCGGCGTGACGCTGTCCAGCGACACCACCTCGTCCGGCAGCCAGACCAGCGCGGTGAGACCGCCGAGCGAGGCCGGCCGGAGCCGGACCCGGATCCCGTGCCGGGCGGCCAGCCGGGCGACCACGAACAGGCCCATCCGGCGGGACACGGCGACGTCCACCACCGGCGGGTTGTCCAGCCGCCAGTTGGCGTGCGCCATCTCCTCCGAGCCCATCCCGACCCCCTGGTCGGTGATGTCCAGCAGCACGCCCCCGCTGCTCAGCAGGTGGCCGGACACGTTCACGGGAGTGTCGGCAGCGGAGAACGAGGTCGCGTTCTCGGCCAGCTCGGCGACCAGGTGCACGACGTCGTTCACGGCCTGCCCGCGGGCCGAGATGCCCGGCTGGACGTTCAGCGTCACCCGCTCGTACTGTTCGATCTCGGACACCGCCGCCCGGAGCACGTCCACCAGCGCCACCTGCTCGGTACGGCGCCTTGAGACCTCGTGCCCGGCGAGGACCAGCAGGTTCTCGGAGTTGCGGCGCATGCGGGTGGCCAGGTGGTCGAGCTGGAACAGGTTCCCTAGCCGTTCCGAGTCCTGCTCACCCTGCTCCAGGTCGTCGATGAGCCGGATCTGCCGTTCCACCAGGGACTGGCTGCGGCGGGAAAGGTTCACGAACATCGCGTTGACGTTCCCGCGCAGCGCCGCCTCGTTCGCCGCCAGCCGGATGGCCTCCCGGTGCACCTGGTCGAACGCCCGGGCGACCTCACCGATCTCGTCGGACGAGTTCACGTCGATGGGCTGGACCTCGGGCGGCCCTTCCGCGGCGTCGGTCTCGCTCATCCGGCGGACGGTATCCGGCAACCGTACCCCGGCGACCTGCAGCGCGCCCGCCCGCAGCCGCCGCAGCGGGCGCACCATGGAGCGGGCGACCCCGGCCGTGAACAGCAGCGCCAGCACCAGGAACAGCAGCACCCCGCCGCCGACGATGGCCGCGTCCCGCACCGCGGACGAGCGGAGGGCGGTCGACCGGGACAGCGACGTGTCCACCAGGTTCCGCTCCACGCCGCCGAGCTGGAAGTTGATCGCGTTCGACATGGCCCCGTACCAGTCGTCCGCGGTGGTCGAGTCTCCGTGCAGGCTGCCGCCCTGGGTGGCCTGGAGCGACAGCGCCTGCGACTCCTCGGAGCTGGCCAGGTACACGAACGACCTGGCCACGCTGCTGTCCCAGAGCTGGCGCTGCTGCGGGGTGGCCGATCCCTGGAACGCTTGCAGGTTGCTCTGCTGCAGCGACTGCGCGCCGGTGAGGGCGGTGACCTCACCGGGGGCGAGCTGGTGCTGGATCAGCCCGGCGGTGAGGATGGCGCGCTGCTCGGACGCCTCCTCCTTCATCAGCGAGACCAGGCCGAGGACGCGGACCGTCTGGTTCAGGGTCGCGTCACTGACTCCCTGGGCCGTCTCGTTCTCCAGCACCACCAGGTCGTTGATCACGTCGCGGTACTTCTGCACCACGACCAGCACCGGCAGTTGGGTCTTGAGAGCCGCGTTCCGCAGGTCCGGGAGGGTGTTGAGGGCGGAGATGGCGGCCGACGCCTCCTGCTGGGCGCTGGCGGAGTAGGAGCCCTTGATCTGTGTCACCAGGTTCCGGACCTGCGTCTCCGCGTTGTTGGTCCCCTGGATCTGGCGATCTACGACCTGCAGTTGCTGTGCCGCCGCTTCCTTCGCCGAGCCCGGTGAGCCCTTCGTCATGGCAGCGTTACGGCCGCCGTGCGAGCCCAGCGCGATGTAGTAGACCGCCTGGTCCCGCTCATCCGCCAGCCGGGTTGCCAGCAGCGTGATGTCGGAGGCGAGGGTGGCACGCTCGCTCACCCGCTGGAACAGCAGCGCGCTCCGGACCGAGGAGTAAATGCTGATGCCGCCGAGCACAAGCGCGGCCAGCGTGGGAATGGTGATCAGAAGCAGCAGCCGCGACCGCACCCGCCAGTTCTTCAGCCCGCCGCGGAAGAACCATTTCCCGCGCTGCGGCGGCGGCACGATGACCGGCGGCATGGCAGCGGGCCCGCTGCCCTGGCCGGAGGCTGGCGCCGCGCCGGCCCGTTGCGAGGCTCCGCCCGCGAAGACGCCACCGCCTGGCGAGCCCCCGGCGGACGATCCCGCGAAGCCTGCCGTTCCCGGCGTGTCCTGGGCGGCCCCCCCGGAGCCCCCGGCCGCCACCTGGGTCAGTGCTCGCCTATCAGCCCCCTGGCCGTTGTCGTCAGGCCGGGCTTGGCGGCGGTTGTCGTTGCGGGACGGCACTACGTGGGACCTCTCAACTGGACAGCGTCGGAGAACCGCAGACCCGGAGGTCATGCGGCGGAAGCGACATGGCGGCGCATCCCTCCCGGGGTGACGAATCTGCCAGCACGACGCTGAACACTAGGGGGCTAGCTAACCCTAGCCTCTCACCGGCGTGCCTACAGCAATAACCACATCACAGGAAAAGCCTGGCGTAACGGACATTCGCCGTATCACCTGCCGTCAGTAGGTTACTCTCTGGCCCTGCGAACTGTCCGCAAGAATCCCGTCTGCGTATCTGTCGGCTGAACATGCGGTTCTGCCCGGCTCTGGCCCGCGCGGCCAGCATGATCTCATTCAGCCGCGCAAGGGACGCGCCCTAACTCAGCCCGAGTTCCCTGGCAATGATCATCCGCTGCACCTCGGATGTGCCCTCGCCGATCTCCAGCACCTTCGCGTCCCGATAGAAGCGGGCAACCGGGTACTCGTTCATGAATCCGTAGCCGCCGAAGATCTGGGTGGCGTCCCTGGCGTTGTCCATGGCCGCATTCGACGCGGTCAGCTTGGCGATGGCGGCCTGCTTTTTCACCGGCTCCCCCGCCACCAGCCTGGCCGCGGCGTCATACCAGGCCAGCCTGGCGGCGTGGGCCCGAGCCGCCATGTCCGCCAGCGTGAACTGGATGGCCTGGTACGAGCCGAGCCGGTGCCCGAACGCCTCCCGCTGCCCTGCCTGCCGCAGGCACTCGTCGACGCAGCCGGCCGCGAGCCCGGTAGCCAGCGCCGCGATCGCGATCCGGCCCTCGTCGAGTACCTCCAGGAACTGCGCGTAGCCCCGGCCGCGCTCGCCGAGCAGGTTGCCCGCCGGGACCCGGCAGTCCGCGAACGCCAGTTCCCTGGTGTCGGAGGCGCACCAGCCCACCTTGGAGTACTCCCGGCCGACCGTGAACCCGGGGGTGCCAGCGGGGACGATGATGGCCGAGATCTCCGGCCGCGGCCGGGAGGACGACCCCCCGGGATCCCCCCGCTCAGTGCCCGCCTCCCGCTCGCCGGTGATCGCCAGCACCGTCACCAGGGACGTGATCGAGGTACCCGCGTTGGTGATGAAGGCCTTGGTTCCGCCGATAACCCACTCCCCGGCCTCCAGCCGGGCCCGGGTGCGCATGCCGCCGCGGATGTCGGAGCCGCCCCCGGGCTCGGTGAGGCCGAACGCGGCCAGCCGTTCCCCGGCGCACAGCTCCGGCAGCCAGCGCCGGCGCTGGTCCTCCGAGCCGAACCGGTAGATCGGCATGGCACCTAGCGCGACCGCCGCCTCGAGGGTGATTGCCACCGATGAGTCCACCCGCGCCAGTTCCTCCAGCGCCAGGCAGAGCGCGAACAGGTCGCCGCCCATGCCGCCGTACTCCTCCGGGAACGGCAGCCCGAACAGCCCGAGCTTGGCCATCCGGCGGATGATCTCGTACGGGAACTCGGCCCGTTCGTAGTACCCGCCGATCACCGGGGCCACCACGTCCCGGGCGAACCCGGCCACCGTGGCACGGAGTTCCTCGTGCTCGTCACCGAGCTGAAAGCTGATCATCTCCGCCCCCTGCGGGCCCGGCCACCAGCGGGTTCCCCGCCGGCGGGAATCTCCGCCTGACAGGCCTGCGCCCGGCGGGATCGCCGCCAGCGAAGCCCTCTTTCTCCCGGCACGTTACGCTCAACGACATGGCCACCTTGACCTGCCCCGGCTGCTCGGCGCCGGTCAAGCAGGACGACCTTATCTGCTTCAACTGCGGTGCCAACCTGCCCCGGCAGCACCGGGCAGAAGCACCGTCAGCGCCCACGATCCGGCAGGAGTACCCGCGCCCAGCAGGCGGCACCGCTCCGGCCGAAGGGCGCGCCAGCTGCCCGCATTGCGGCACGCCGATTCCCGGTCCCGGCAGGCGGAACTGTTCCGGCTGCGGCAGGCCCGTCCAGTACCCCTCCGGCCCCATTTCGCCGGTGGTGCTCAGGCTGGCGTTCCCCAGCGGGAACGTGGACGTGCCGGCCGGCACCAGCCTGGTGCTCGGCCGCGATCCGGAGATCTCGCTGGTCGCCGCCGCCTTCGCCGACTGCGAGAACGTCTCCAGGCGGCACGCCACGATCACCGTGTCCGACTCCGGCGAGGCCACGATCCGCGACGAGCAGTCAACCAACGGCACGTTCGTGAACGGGGACCGGGTGCTGCCAGGGACCGACGCGCGGCTCGCCGACGGCGACCATGTCCGGCTCGCCGCCGACGTCACCGCGCAGGTCTCGCTGGTGCGGCTCGAGCTCGGGCCGGCCACGTTCAGCCAGAACGGTCATGCCGGGGGCTGAACCAGGGGGTATCGGCGGCCCAGAACCACGGCTGGTAGGGATCGCCGGCCGGGCGCGGGGCCGGTCCTGCCAGCCAGCCGTCCCGCGGCCCGGCCGCGGGACGTGGCGGTCCCGC
>DASQSC010000056.1:0-3161 GCA_035642555.1 Streptosporangiaceae bacterium
CCTGACCACGGTCGTCGACCTGCGCAGCAAGCACGAGCTGACGTCGGAGGGGCCGGCCCCGCTGGACGATGTCGACGGCGTGCGGCACGCCCACCACCCGGTCCTGCCCGAGCAGGGGTCGGCGACCGACGCGACGGCCGCGGCGCTGCTGACCCGCGCCGGCCGGGACCGTGCCCGTTATCCCGGCGATCCGATCTGCGGTCACTACCTGGGCTACCTGGAAGACCGCCCGGACCAGGTGGTGGCGGCGCTGCGCACCATCACCGGGTCCGAGGGCGCCGCCCTGGTGCACTGCGCGGCCGGCAAGGACCGGACCGGCGTGCTCGTGGCGCTCGCGCTCACGGCGGCGGGCGTGCCGCGGGAGGCCGTCGTCGCCGACTACGCCGCCACCGGTGACCGGATCGGTGCGGTGCTGCGCCGCCTGCGCCGGTCACCGACGTACGCCAGCGACCTCGACGGCAAGCCGGACGAATCCCACCAGCCGCGGCCGGAAACGATGGCCGCGTTTCTGCAGGAGCTGGAGTCCCGCTACGGCGGGGCGGAGGGCTGGCTCGCCGGTCACGGCTTCGGACCCGATGACCTGCTGCTGCTCCGCGGCAGGCTCTGCCGCCCGTGAGCCGGGGTTGTCTGGCATGATCGGGGACGATGAGCACCTCGAACGGCCGCCGGTTCCCGGTGACAGTGAGCCGACTTCCCGTCATCCGCTGCCAGCTCTGCCAGCGCACCATGGCGTGCCGGCCCGGCCAGGCGAGCGCCGTGCTGACCGAGCACTACCGCCGGGAGCACCCAGGTGAGCTTGCCGACCGGGCCGCCCGCCGGGACTGAGCCCGCGGCGTGGCTGGGCCCGCGGTGCCGCTGAGCTGCTGGCCCGGCGAAGGCATGTCCGGGCCGGTCACAGCTCGCGGCTGAGCGCGTCGGCGCAGGCCTTGAGGTGGCCGGCGAGCTCGTCGAGGTGGCCTGGCGGGCACCGGACCGACGGGACCGCAAGCACCACCGCGCCGAACGCCTGGCCGTCGCGATCGCGCACGCACCGGCCGGCGGCCATGATCCCGGCCTCGCTCTCCTGGTGGTTGGTGGCGTAGCCGCGGCGGCGCACCTCGGCCAGCTCGCGCAGCAGGGCCGGCATGGTGACGATCGGCCGCGGCCCCCCGGATTGATCCAGCCGCGGCAGCCCCCGGGGGTACAGCCGCCGCAGCTGGCCGTCGGGCAGCTCGGCGAGCAGCGCCTTGCCGCCCGAGGTCACGTGCGCGGGCAGCAGCAGGCCGATCCTGCTTCCGCAGCGCAGTGACTTGCTCCCCTCAACGCCGTCGAGGAAGCGGGCGCCGTTCCCCTCCAGGACCATGAAGTGAGCGGTCTCCTGGCACTGCTGCACGAGCTCCTGCAGCAGCCGGTGGATCACGGCCCGCAGTTCCGGCCGCGGCACGGTGGCGCCGGCCGCGGTGAGGGCGGGCCCGGGCAGGTAGACGCGATGCCGGTCCTGCACCGCGAACTCGTGCCGGCGGAGCGTGGCAAGCAGCCGGTGGGCGGTTGACGGAGCGACGCCCAGGCTGCTCGCAGCCTCGGCCACCCGCAGCTCGCCCTGCTCCCGCAGCATCCGCAGCAGCGTGAGCACGTTATCGGCCGAGCGGACCGGATAGGCGCCTGGATTTCGCATAGCAGAATCCTATTCACCAGCCATTCCAGGTAATGGCCGGCGTCTGGCAGGATGAGCACACAGATCGGGAAGGGACTCCCGCGATGAGGTCACAAGGCGCGACGCAGCCCGCCCAGTCTGCCCGGCCAGCCGACGGCGAGGCACCGCTGCCGGAGTTGTACGCGGACCTGGGCCAGGCCAATATCCAGGCGCTGTGGACCCAGGCCGAGGACCTCATGCCGCGCTCGCCTGCGCCCAGGGCCGTGCCGTGGCTGTGGCGGTGGGACACGGTGCTGGCACTCGCTGGCCGGGCCGGCCAGGCGGTCCCGATCGGGCGGGGCGGCGAGCGGCGGGCGCTGGCGCTCGCCAATCCGGGCCTGGCCGGGCTCCCGTTCGCCACCGGCACCTTGTGGGGCGCTATCCAGTACCTCAACCCGCGCGAGAGTGCCCCGGCACACCGGCACTCCTCGGCGGCCATCCGGTTCGTGCTGCAGGGCCAGGGCGTGTGGACGACCGTCGACGGCGAGGCCTGCCCGATGGCCCGCGGCGACCTGGTGCTGACGCCGAGCATGACCTGGCATGAGCACCACAGCGGCTCGGACGAGCCGATGGCCTGGTTCGACGGGCTCGACCTGCCGTTGGTGAACGCCCTGGACGCGAGCTTCTTCGAGCCAGCGGCCGCCGGCTACCTCGACGCCGGCCGGGCCGCCCCGGCCCGGTCGCGCAGTGCCGCCCTGTACGCCCACCCGGGGCTGGTTCCCAGCGCGGCGCCGGCCACCGGGCGGCACTCCCCGCTGCTGGTCTACCGGCGGGAGCACACGGCCCGGGCACTGGCCGAGATGGCGGAGGCCACCGGGCAGGGCGACGCGGAACTGCGGTTCGCCGACCCGGTGCACGGGCGGGACGCGCTGCCGACCATGCGGTGCGCGATGCGGCGGCTCGCCGCCGGGACGCGCACGCCCACCACCCGGTCGGTGGGGAGCAGCATCATCGTGGTCTTCGCCGGGCGCGGGACGAGCGTTATCGACGGCACGGCCTTCCGCTGGGGGCCGGGCGACGTGCTGGCCGTGCCGAGCTGGTGCGCGGTGGACCACGAGCCCGCCGAGACCGCGGAGCTCTTCGTGCTCAGCGACGCGCCGGTGCTCGAGGCGCTCCGGCTTGACCGCACCGAGGTACTGAACCAACCGCAGGCAGTGACGGGGGCCTGGAGCGGCGGGTGAGCCGCGCGGATCGGAGGTCTTTGACCATGCATGGGAGAACGGCGGCTGGCATCGCCGCGCTGGCCATCTGCTTAGCGGCTTGTGGCGGCAGCGGCGGGGCCGGCTCGGCCGGCGGCTCATCCGGCGGGTCCGTCACGCCTATCAACATCGGCTACGTCCCCTACTCGGACGACGTCGCGCTGTTCCTGGCCGTCGACCACGGCTTCTTCGCCAAGCACGGGCTGAAGGCCACCCTGACCCCGGCGGCCAACCCGATCGCGGTCGTGTCCAGCATGGTCAGCGGGCAGGAGCAGTTCGGGTTCCTCACC
>DASQSC010000057.1:0-2133 GCA_035642555.1 Streptosporangiaceae bacterium
TCCAGTCCCGGCTCGGCCCGGAACCGCAGCTGGCCGGCGGTGCCGGTGAGCTCGGCCGGGGTGCCGGCCACGACCAGCCGCCCGTGATCGACGATCGCGACCAGGTCGGCCAGCCGCTGTGCCTCGTCCATGTGGTGCGTGGTGAGGATCACCCCCACCCCGGCCATGCGCAGCCCGGCGATCAGATCCCAGGTCGCGCGCCGGGCCTGCGGGTCGAGCCCGGCGGTGGGCTCGTCCAGGAACACCAGCTCCGGCCGGCCGATCACCGCGGCCGCCAGCGAGAGCCGCTGCTGCTGGCCGCCGGACAGCCGCTTGAACGGGGTGCCCGCGCTGCCGGCCAGGCCCAGCCTTTCCAGCAGCAGCCCCGGCGGCAGCGGCCGGGCGTGAAACCGCGCCAGCACCTGCAGGTACTCGCCGGGCCTGACGGCCGGCGGGATGCCCCCGGCCTGCAGCATCACCCCGACCCGGGGCCGCAGCGCCCGCCGCCCGGCGACCGGGTCGAGCCCGAGCACCCGGACCGAGCCGCCGTCCGCGCGGCGGTAGCCCTCGCAGATCTCGACCGTCGTGGTCTTGCCCGCGCCGTTCGGGCCGAGGATGGCGGTGACCGCGCCCCGCTCGGCCCGCAGCGACAGCCCGTCCACGGCCACCGTGCGCCCGTACCGTTTCACCAGCCCGGTGATCTCAACAGCAGCCGCGTCCGGCAGGGCGGTCTCGCTGGACGGGGTCACGCTCGCGAGTCTAGTGGTCCGCCGGTGCCAGCTTTCGGACGCTCCGCTGCCGCACCGGCCAGCGCGGCCATCAGCCGGGTGTCGTCGCTGGCCTCCGGGTGCCACTGCACGGCCAGGACGAACGGGTGCGCGCCGGGCTCGGTCCCCGGCGCGAGCTCGGCCGCCTCGATGGTGCCGTCGTCCGCCCACGCGGTCGCGGCCAGGCCCGCCCCGAGCCGGTCGATGGCCTGGTGGTGGGCGGTCGGCACGGCGAGCCCCGGATCGTCGCGCCGGCCGCCCGAGCCGAGGATTTCCGCCACCTTGCTGCCGGGCGCCAGCCGGACGGGATGTGACCCGAAGCGCCCCGGGCCATCGGTGTGCGCCGTCTGGCCGGCCGGCGCGCCGGCCAGGTGCTGATGCAGGGTCCCGCCCCTGGCCACGTTCAGCACCTGCAGCCCGCGGCAGATCCCGAGCACCGGCAGGCCGCCCGCCAGGGCCGCCCTCAGCAGCTCGAACTCGGCGCTGTCGCGCTCGCGGCTCACCCGGCCGGTGCGCGGGTGCCGCTGCTCACCGTAAACGGCCGGGTCGATGTCACCGCCGCCGGTGAGCACGAGCCCGTCCAGCCGCGCGGCCACGGCCGCCACCCCCGGCACCGGCGGCAGCACCACGGGTATCCCGCCCGCCGCCGTCACCTGGTCCGCATAGCGCGCTGGCAGCAGCGAGGCGGGCGCCTCCCACGCCCCCCACCGGGCCGTCTCCAGGTATCCGCTGAGCCCGATCACCGGCCGGTGTGCCATGTCCTGCCTTTCACAGCGGCGTCACGTAGGCGCCGGAAATGCCGCCGTCCACCAGGAACGTGGACGCGGTGATGAACGACGCGTCGTCACTGGCCAGGAAGGCTACCGCGGCCGCGATCTCCTCCGGCTCGGCGAACCGGCCGGTCGGCACGTGCACCAGCCGCCGCGCCGCCCGCTCCGGGTCCCTGGCGAACAGCTCTCTCAGCAGCGGCGTGTTCACCGGGCCCGGGCACAGCGCGTTCACCCGGATGCCCTCCCGCGCGAACTGCACGCCCAGCTCCCGGCTCAGCGCCAGCACCCCGCCCTTGGAGGCGGTGTAGGAGATCTGCGAAGTCGCCGCGCCCATCACGGCGACGAACGAGGCCGTGTTGATGATCGAGCCCTTGCCCTGCCGCCGCAGGTGCGGCAGCACGTACTGGCAGCACAGGTACACCGAGGTGAGGTTGACCTCCTGCACCCGCTGCCAGGTGGCCAGGCCGGTGGCGAGGATGGAGTCGTCGTCCGGCGGGGAGACGCCGGCGTTGTTGAAGGCGATGTCGATGCGGTCGTACCGGCCTGCCGCCACCTCGTACAGGTGCCGCACGTCGTCCTCGCTGGTGACGTCCGCCAGCACGAACATGCCGCCGACC
>DASQSC010000058.1:0-3985 GCA_035642555.1 Streptosporangiaceae bacterium
CGCGATGAACGACGGCTGCGAGGTGTTCTCGATGGCAGCCGCGTACGCGCGGGCGAGCGCCCCGGCGTCCTCGTCGTAGCCGGCGCCCGGGCGGCGCCAGTCCACCCGCTGCACGTGCCAGCCGTAGGCCCGGTAGCGGGCGCAGACGTCCTCGGACTTGGCGATGGCCGTGTCATCCTCGATCGAGATCGAGTTGTCGTCGTACAGCACGATCAGGTTCCCGAGCTGCTGGTGCCCGGCGAGGGATGACACCTCGTGGCTGACGCCCTCCTCGATGTCCCCGTCCGAGGCGAACGCGAACACCCGGTGGTCGAACGGGCTGGTGCCGTCCGGGGCGTCCGGGTCGAGCAGCCCGCGCACCCGGCGGGCGGCCATCGCCATCCCGACCGCGTTGCCCAGGCCCTGCCCGAGCGGCCCGGTGGTGGTCTCGACCCCGGGAGTGAGCCCGCGCTCGGGGTGCCCCGGGGTGCGGCTGCCCCAGGTCCGGTAGCGGCGGAGGTCGTCCAGGGTCAGCCCGTAGCCGGACAGGTACAGCTGCAGGTACAGGGTGAGGCTGGAATGCCCGCACGACAGCACGAACCGGTCCCGGCCCAGCCAGCCCGGGTCCGCCGGGTCGTGCCGGAGAATCCGCTGGAACAAGAGGTAGGCCGCGGGCGCGAGGCTCATGGCCGTGCCCGGGTGACCGGAGCCTGCCTGCTCGACCGCGTCCATCGCCAGCACGCGGATCAGGTCGATCGCCCTGGCGTCCGCTGGTGACCAGTCGGCGACGGCGGGGGCTGGATTCATCACGGTGGGTCAGGGCTCCTCTCGGGCACGCGCCGGATGCCGCCTCTGACACTATCCCCGGCGGTGCGCGCCAGCCTCCCCGGTGACGGTGGCCGGATGGGGGAGACCGCCGTTCGCTACGCTCGCGGTCATGGCGACCCCACCGCCCGGCCTCAACCCGAGGGCCGTGATCGAGGGCCGGCCGCCAGGCAAGCGCCGCCCCGGGCCCATGGTCGGCATCGCGGTGGGGACGCTGTGCGCGCTGCTGGCCGCCGGCGCGGACCTGGTGCAGAGCCTGGCGGGCTCGCGGCCCGGGGTGGCGCCGTTCCTGGCCGCCGTGACGCTGGCGCTGCTGCCGGTGCCGATGCTGGTCGCGGTGGTGCTGCTGATCGACCGGCTGGAGCCCGAGCCGCGCAGCTACCTGGCGTTCACCTTCGCCTGGGGGGCCGGGATCGCGGCCCTGCTCGCCGCCGTCATCAACACCGCCGGGCTTGTCTACATCACCCAGCCCGACCTCGGCCAGACCACCGGCCAGTACATCTCGGCCACGTTCGGGGCGCCGGTGGTGGAAGAGACCCTCAAGGGCGCCGCCCTGGGCTGGCTGCTGTGGCGGCGGCGGCAGGAGTTCGACGCCGCCACCGACGGGATCGTCTACGCGGCCATGGTGGGCCTGGGCTTCGCCATGACCGAGAACATCGGTTATTACATCAACGCGCTGGTCCGCCCGGAGGTGGGCGGCGCCCAGCTGCTGGGCGTCACGTTCGTGTTCCGCGGGCTGCTCGCTCCGTTCGCGCACCCGGTGTTCACGTCCATGACCGGGCTCGGCGCGGCGTACGCCGCCACCCACCGGCGGGCGGGCTGGGCGTTCGCCGCCGGGCTGGCCGGGGCCATGATCCTGCACGGCCTGTGGAACGGGCTGACCGCGCTCGGGCTGCGCGGGGTCGCCGTCGCCTACGTGCTGGTCATCTGCGTGATGGGGGTGCTGGCCTGGCTGGTGGTGCGCGACCGGCGCGCGATCATCGGGCTGATCTGGCGGTTCCTGCCCGCCTACCAGCCGGCCGGCGTCGTCACCGAGCCGGACCTGCGGATGCTGAGCACGCTGCGCGGCCGCCGGGCGGCCCGGCGCCGGGCCCGGGCGGCAGGCGGCGGCGCCGCGGCCCGCGCCATGACCGACTACCAGCTGGCCGCCACCGAGCTCGCGCTGGCTCATCAGCGGGCGGAACGAGGCCTGCTGACCGGCCGGCAGTTCGCCATCCGCCAGCGCGACCTGCTCCGCCTCATGGCAGCCGAACAGCTGCGCCTGCAAGGAGGGAACCTCGCATGAATTCCGGAACCGGCCTGGTCGACCTGCGGTCGGACACGGTGACCAAGCCGTCGGCGGCGATGCGGCTGGCGATGGCGGACGCCGAGGTGGGGGACGACCTGTTCGGCGACGATCCCACCGTCAACCGGCTGCAGGAGCAGGTGGCCGGGCTGACCGGCAAGCAGGCCGCGCTCTACCTGCCGACCGGCACGCTGTGCAACGAGATCGCGATGCACGTCTTTGCCCGGGCCGGGCACCTGGTGGTGTGCGAGGAGAACGCGCACACCGGCGAGCACGAAGCGGCGTCCGCCGCGCTCCTGTCGGGCATCGCGTTCCGCCGCCTCCGGTCGGCGGCCCGGGGGCTGCTCACCGCGGCCCAGATCGACGCGGCGCTGGCCCCCGACCCGTATGACATGGCCGTGGTGGACCTGGTCACGATCGAGAACACGCATCAGGTCGGCGGCGGCACCGCGGCGCCGCTGGACGACCTGCGCGCCATCGGCAAGGCGTGCGCCAGCCACGGGGTGCCGCTCTACCTGGACGGCGCGCGGATCTTCAACGCCTGCGCGGTCACCGGCGCGACCGTGGCCGACTACGCGGCGCAGGCCGACGCCCTGATGTTCTGCCTGTCCAAAGGGCTGGGGGCGCCGGTGGGCTCGGTGCTGGCGGGGGACGCCGCCTTCATCGCTGAGGCGCGGCGGCTGAAGATCCTGTGCGGAGCCGGCTGGCGGCAGGCCGGGGTGCTGGCCGCGGCCGGCCTGGTCGCGCTGGCTGAGGGCCCGCCCAGGCTGGCCGACGACCATGCCAATGCCCGCCGGCTGGCGGAGGGCGTCGCCGAGATCGTGCCGGGCGCGGTGGACGTGGCCGGCGTTCAGACCAACATCGTGTTCGCCGACGTGTCCGGCACCGGGCACCCGGCCGCGGACTGGGCCGCCGCGCTGGCCGCGGAAGGACTGCTGGTCACCATAGTGGGCGGCAGGGTGCGGATGCTGACCCACCGCGACGCGGGGCCGGGTGACATCGGCACGGCCCTGGACGCCTGGCACCGGGCGGCGGCCGCGTTCACGGCCGGGGGGTGACGGCGCCCTCCGGGACCGCGCTGTCCGGGACCGTGCTGCCCGCGACCGCGCCTTCCGGCGCTGCCGCTGCCCGAGCCGCCCCTGCCGGGACTGACCGCTCCGGGACCGCCGGCGGCACGGCGATCGTCCCCCGGTCCCGGGTGGCGAACCACGCCCGCAGCGCCGCGACCCAGATCAGGATCGAGGCGGACTCGTGCACCCAGACCAGGCCGGCGGGCAGGCCGGTGAAGTACTGGAGATAGCCGAGCCCGCCCTGCACCGCCACCAGGCCCAGCAGCAGGTAGCCGGCCTGGCGGGCGCGGGCCGGGGCGCTGGTCAGCCGCAGCCCCAGCACCAGCGCGAACGCCAGCCACCCGAGCGTCCAGCCGACGTCGGCGTGGAACTGGGTGACGCCGCTCAGCGGCAGGTGGTAGCGCGGCACGTTGCCGGCCCCGGCCAGCGGGCCGGTCCCGGTCACCACCGTCCCCGCGACCAGCATCAGCAGGCACGCCGCCACCAGGCCGAGGGCGAGCAGCCGCAGTTCCCGGCGGACCGTCCGCACCGCCGGGCCGGTGCCCTCGGTAGACCGCACGTGCAGCATGACCGCGGCCGCGACCACCGCCACCGACACGACGAAGTGGAACGACACCCAGAACGGGTTGAGCCCGGTCAGCACCACGACCCCGCCGATGGCCGCCTGCGCGGCCACTCCCAGCGGCTGCATGACCGCCAGCCAGACCAGGTCCCAGCGCCGCCGCGGCCCGGCCGGCCCCGCGTCCCGGAACCGCCAGGCGGCCACCACCACCGCCACCGCGACCGCCAGCAGGATGAACGTCACCAGCCGGTTCCCGAACTCGAT